>JBOGLI010000747.1:0-2045 GCA_050746165.1 Terriglobales bacterium
ACCAGCATTTCCCTGGACAGAGCCTGGGAAGCAGCCAGCCGTGCCGGCATCGCCGATGATATTCGCGCCCTGCCCATGGGCATGCACACGTATATCAGCGAGGGCGCAGGAAACATCTCGATGGGCCAGCGCCAGCGGCTGCTTATTGCCCGCGCGCTCGTCTTCGATCCCCGCGTTCTTCTGCTCGATGAGGCGACCAGCGCCCTCGACAACCGCGCTCAGGCAACGGTTACGCGCAGCCTCGATGCCCTCAAAGTCACGCGCATCGTAATCGCCCACCGTCTGAGCACGATCCGTAACGCGGACCGCATCTACGTGTTGCAGGCTGGCCGGATCACGGAATCGGGCACGGTCGCGGAACTGGCCGGCGCCGGCGGGTTATTTGCCGAACTGATGAAGCGACAGATGCTGTAAGCCGCGCAATCCGCCTGCGGGTTAGGTCCAGTACCACCGTATTTCGGATTGTTGTCGTCGCCTCAAAAGCCATTCGTCGAAAAGAATCGTTTCAATTTTCTCTCGCGTCACGTCGTCCCAATGAGGCGGACGTCGGCGCGCGAAACGGGTGAGGGAAAATCCGTCTCCTGCCGCTTCCGGTCCAATCAACTCACCCGCGCGGCTCCGGCGCATACCCGCGGGAAGATCCACGACAAACGCGGTGCTCATAGTCGCTTTCGTTACCACTCCCGGTGCAGCACCTTGTACCGCCTCCCACAGCGTGCTCGCCCTCGCTTTCCTCGCCAGTGATGCGGCGGCGGCGCGTGTTCTGGTTTCCACTTTCACCACGGTCAGCTGCGCGAAATCGTCATGGTGAGCCTTGAAATACGAGCGAGCGTTCTTGCCCGCGATATTGTGCCGAAACTTGCGCACGCGGGCGTTGTATCGCAGGAGCTCGCGGACAGCGGCCATGGTGAGGCCCATTTCTTGCAGCCATTTTTCCAGAAGCGGGGGCGAGTCGAGCCCGCGGCCGGCTAAGAACGCGTGCACTACGTCATCCAACTCCCGCGAGCTCACGTCCGGCGGGTTCCGCAAGATCTCTTCCTCGATGAGTAGCTTGTTCTCCAATTCGCGCATCATGTCGGGCGTGCGCTGCAGGACGCCATTCAAGTAAAGCAAAGCGGATTGGATCGAAGTCCGCAGGTTGTTCACGGTCAGCACGAAATTCGCGGCCCAGTGGTCGGAGTAATTGACGACCCATGGCAAGCCGTCGCGCTGCCGCCACGACAGGGCAACCGTGCCGCCATCTCCGTCGCCCAGCAGAAGGTCGTAATCCACCTCGTTGCTGGCGGGCGGTTGATCGACGACCAGATCACACCGCAATGACGGATGCGCGCTCTGGAACGAGCGGAAACGCTCGCGTGCATGCTCCACCGCGTGGCGCTCCCGCGGCAGGTTGCGAAGGAGGTCAACTGCCTCTCCGAGACTCTCCTGCAAGTGCTTGGGCTGCTTCTTCACTCAGACTCTCCCGCAGACGAGCAAATCGCAAATGGCGTCGGCGATCGGCATTCCGGTAAAGTCCTCGATCCATGCCCATTGACCATTGGGATTGATCTCGAGAAAGACGTACTCATTGTCCGGCGTGACAATCAGGTCTAAAGCGCCACAACAAAGACCCAGTTCTTCCACGACTCGTACGCAGAGCTGTTCGATCTTCGGCGGAAGATCATAAACAGAATAGTATTGGTCACCGCCGAAATCGTGGTAATGCCGCCAGTCGTGTTGCAGTTGCCGGGCGTTCTGGGATGCAATGCCCGCCGCGAATACTTTCCTGCCGACCACCGTGACGCGCAATTCGATCTTCTTGGGTATTCGCTCCTGGAACACCACTGGGGCCTGGCATACCGCCTGGTAATTTGCCAGGTCGCGGCGCCGGACGGGGTACGTGAACACCCTGCGCGTTTCTCCATTGCGTTCCACGCGCAGGCCCTCGGCGTTTTTTGAAACGATGTGGCCGCCGTTCTCGTTGTAGAACTCGATGGCGCGCGACGGTTGGTTCGTCACGACCGTTCGTGGAATGGTAAAGCCGAGCCCGGCTGCCACCGCAAGTT
>JBOGLI010000748.1:0-3330 GCA_050746165.1 Terriglobales bacterium
TCTAACCGCTGAGCTACGGTCCCTCATCGAGAATGATAGCAATTCACGCAGGTGAGTGCAGTGTGTTTCCTTTTTACCCATTATTCTGTGCTGCGCTTTTTGCGTGATAGCTCGTCCTTCGATAGAATCGACCGCAGTGGGGTAGAGGTGACTTCGATTCTGTGTGTCGATGATGAACCGTCCACCCGCGCTCTTTTAGTACGATTGCTGGCCAGACACGGGTATCGGGTTCTGCAGGCTTCCAACGTTCGCGGGGCACTGGGGATGGTCCAGCGCGAGCCGGAGCTGTCGCTCATCCTGCTCGACCTGAATATGCCCGAATTAAGCGGCTTCGACGCGCTCAAGGTCCTCAAGGGCGATGACCGCACGAAGCCGATCCCAGTGGTCGTAGTCTCCTCCACCTCGCGGATGGAGGATGTCACCCGAGCGATCGAGATGGGGGCCCATGCCGTTGTCGCCGATCCAGTGACCGATGAGCGCGTTCTCGCGGCTGTCCAGCGTGCACTCGGGCCAGCCGCGCCCGCCGCCTAGCTCATTCGCGCCACGGATCTCCCCAGTCAGCATTCCTCGCTTCCCGATATAGTTCCTTTTTTGATTTCGCGACGGTTCGTGTCTGCAGGCCTTGCGGAGTACATAGCGTAAGCTGCACGTGACCCGGGCGTTTGAGCGGGTGCCGAACGATGCGCGTGTCCGCCACCGTAGCCGAGGACCTCGCCGCGACCAGGTACGAGAACTTCTCATCCTCGTACCCGAGCTCGCCACCCTTGAGGCGACGGTGCTCCGAGGTGCGCTCCAGACGCGCGCGAAAGTGGCACCAATCGCCGCGTGCCGCGAGTGGACACTGGTCGTGATGCGGGCAGGGCGCGGCCATCGTAGCCCCTGCCGCGATCAGTCGCTCGCGCGCCCGCAACACCGGTTGGAACGCTTTCGGTGTGCCCGGTTCCACAATCAGCAGCGCCGTTTGCGTTAGCGACCATGCCCAATCCACGACTTCGTCGGGATTCGACAACTCACCGAGCGTGTAGGACAGAATGACAACGTCGTGCTGCGCCAGGTCCGGCCGTCGGCGCAGGTCGGCCCCGACGAACCTGGTCTCGCGCAATGCCGGATGCGCGCTCTGCGACGCGAGACGACGCGCGAGTTCGATCAGGCCCGCGTCCCGTTCGACGCCGGTGAAGGAACTGACCAACGGAAATGCTTCCGCGGCCGCCCACAACGCCGTCCCTGGACCGGAACCGAGGTCAAGCACCGACCGCACTTCTCCGTGCACCCGCGCCACCATTTCGCGGAATACCAGTTCATTGGCCGCGTAGGTCGCGGGAAGCCGGGTGAGCAGGTACGCGGCGCGTTCCGGGGCGGATGCGAGCGCGCCGCTGAAGTCTCCGGCACGATATCTCCGCGAAAGCTCCGCCGCGGCGTGACGCAGCGCAGCCGCGTCTACCGAGGTGGTCTCGGCGTCAATTGCGAGGCGCAGTGCTGGAGGTAGCGGCATGATCGAGGAACGGCCAGTCGCGGCGTCGTGCCGAGCGTATCAGGTAAATGACAATTCCCGCGATGAGGATGACGGCGGCGTAGCGCACCTGCTGCAGGAATCCCTTGCGCTCGATGGCCACAAACAGAAAGCCGAGGGTCGCCAGCAATGCGGGAATCGGGTACAGCCACATGCGGAAGGGCCGCGGCAGGTCGGGACGGCGGATGCGCAGGATGATCACGCCCACCGTCTGCAACAGAAATTGCAACAGGATCCGGATCACGACCAGTGCGGCGATTATGTCCTGGAGACGGAGAAAGCACGCCAAAGCCGCGACCACGCCGAGCGCGAGCAGCGACACGTGCGGAATGTGATAGCGCGGGTGGACCGCTCCGAAGACGCGAAAATAATTGCCGTCCTGCGCGGCGGCGAAGGGCACGCGCGAGTATCCGAGAAGCAGCGAGAATACCGAGGCAAACGCCGTCCACATGATCAGGACGGTCACGACCGAAGCGGCGCCGTGACCATAAACGCGTTCCATCATCGTCGAGATGATGTAGAGGCGCTCGTGGTCGGCGCCCGCGGCGGCGTTCAACTCCTGCCATGGCACCACGCCGAGCACGCTGATGTTCATGACGATATAGATCGCCGCCACCAGCACGATGCTCAGGATCAGCGCCCGTGGAATCGTCCGTCCCGGGTCCTTCACCTCGCCGCCGAGAAAGCAGACGTTGTAGTAGCCCCAGTAATCGTAGGTCGCCACCAGCATGGCCGCGCCGAGTCCGAGAAAAAAGTTGTTGGAGAGGTGAAACGCTCCCGGCGGGAAACTGAAAGCACGCTGAGCGCTGAAGTGCGTCAGCCCGGTGAAGATGACCCAGGCAACGGTGGCGAGCACGCCGATCCAAAGGTAGTTGGCGACTTTCGCAACCGATGTGATCCTTCGATAGAGCAGCAGCACGGCCAGGGCAAGTACTCCGATGCCGAGGAAGGTCGCTCCGTTCGCGCGCAAACTCGCCTGCAATGTCCCCAGCAGGGGAATGTTGAGCGTGGCCTCGTGGACTGCGAAGTTTCGCTCCAGGCCGGGCCAGAAATAACTGGCGTATTGCGAGAGCCCGATTGATCCCGACGCAATCGAGAGCGGCGCGCTGAACGACAACTGCCAGATGAAAAGGAACGACACCAGTTGGCCGAGCTTCCCCGGGCCGTAAATCTGTTGCAGGTAGCGATACGATCCACCGGAGCCCGGCATGGCCGCGCCCAACTCCGCCCATACAAGGCCGTCGCACAGCGCGAAGACGGCGCCGAAGATCCAGCCCAGCATCGCCTGCGGCCCACCCATCGCGGAGATGATCAGCGGGATGGTGATGAACGGGCCCACGCCGATCATGTCCGTCATATTCAGCGCGATGGCGCTGCGCAGGTTCAGCCCGCGGACAAGCGGCGCACTATTTTCCTGCTGGTTCATGTCCCGCGCTCAGCAGGTTCACGTACAGCCGCACCGCGCCCGGCACTCCGTAAGGCAGTTGCCGGAAGAATGCGTACCAGGTGTAGATGTAAGTCCCCTTCCCGTATTTAGCCCGCAGCATGCCGCCTTTGAGGGGTTGCTCGCCGGGATCGTTCGACGCGATCAGCGGCTGGAAATGGTCATCCCAGCTGCTCATGAAATTCACGCCGCGCTCCTGCACCCATCCATCAAAGTCCTTGGCAGTGATGGTGTTCGGATAATGAAAGACCGAATCATCCGGCGCGAGCATCGTTACCGGCGCTTCCTCGACGCTCACGCGTTGGTTACTGAGCTGCGCGGGATAGGGAGTGTATCTCCCCTTGTTGAAATCGTTCACACTGAAATTGTTTTGTAC
>JBOGLI010000749.1:0-2494 GCA_050746165.1 Terriglobales bacterium
TTGGGAATATTGCGCGTGCTCTGTAACCAGTTTGCGGAATTCATCGTTGTGGGCGATTAACACGTCGCGAACCTGAGTAGCCATCCAGCAGTCCTCCTGCCAGCTTGTTTGCGGCGGGCGCGGCGGGAGGGAAAAGACAGGCCGCGTCGGACCCGCAAGAATGCAAACGTAGCATAGGGCGGGGCGCTCTTCAATCGGATTTCAACAGCCAGAGCTGGAATATTTGCTGCACCATTTGTAGTGCAGCAGACAACCGGAGAGAGTTTCAGTTTCGAGTTTCAGTATCGAGTTCCAACGAGCGGGAGCATTGGAAGCGATACAGCACCGCGTCTTCGTCGGGATGATCATAGTAGTGGGGGCGAGCGCCGATCTCGATGAACCCGGCGCGGCGGTAGAGGGCGCGGGCGGCGGAGTTCGAGGCACGGACCTCGAGATGGACGGCTTCGGCGCGCGCAGAATTAGCGCGATCGATAACGGCGGTGACGAGCGCCAGGCCGATGCCACGGCCGCGGAATTCCGGCGCGACGACGACGTTCTCAATCTCCCAATCAGGACCGGCACAGCGTGCGACGATGAACCCGGCGTGTTCCGGAGCAGCGGCGACGAGAGCGATGCGGGAGGTCGCACCGGCGTCGAACAGCAGAGCGTACTCGGCATCGCTCCAGTGTGCGGCGGTGAGTGAGGCACGCTCCAGGGCGATCATCGCCGGAAGGTCGGCGGGTGTTGCCGGACGCACGATCACCGCGAGCCCCGGAAAACGACTTCGGCGTCGGAGGGGCGGATGTAGTTGGCATCAAGTTCAGCCGGCGATACGGTGTTGCCCGCAACGATGCGTTCGGCGCCGATGCGGGCGTAGTGATCGGCCTGCGGAGTGGGGACGACGGTGACGGTTGACTGGTACCGGCTGGGGGCGGCCGGTACCACACCCAGTAGCTCGGCGACGTTAGCGTCGGGCGTGAAGATCGGCAGGGGATCCGCAGCTAACTTTTCCGTTAGCTGCGGCGGATCGAGGAGATGCTCGGAAAGCGGCGTACGCAGGCGGCCTTCGACGAGAAATTCGCTGACAAACACCTGCTTGCGGCCGGCGTCGAGGAGGATGAGGATTCGACCCTGCGCTTCGACCTGCCAGGCAACGGCGTCAAAGGCGGTCACGGCCGCGATCGGCTTCGCCGTGGCATCGGCCAGGGCTTTCACCGTCGAGAGGCCGACGCGAAGCCCGGTGAAAGACCCGGGGCCGGAGGCGACAGCATAGGCGTCAACGGTTCCTTTGTCGATCTTGCGGCGCGCGAGCATGGCGGAGAGTTGCGGGACCAGTTGCGCGGAGTAAGTGCCGCTGGCGAGTTGCACGAGATCAAGCGTCTCGAAGTTCGAGCAGTCGCCGCCGGTACCTACGTCGAAGCGGACGAGGGCGAGGGAACCGTTCTTGCCGGAGGTGTCGATGGCGAGGATCAACATAATCTGGAAATCTGGAAATCTGGAAATCTGGAGATCTGCGCCGGGCTGCACCGATCAACAGATCACCAGGTTACCGGATCGCCAGATGGCTACACTCCCTTCGGCGAGTCCTCGCAGAGCTCGAGCAGCACGCCGCCGGCGCTGGAGGGATGAACGAAGACATAGGAATGCCCGCCGGCGCCGATCTGTACCTGGTCGTTGATGAGGCGCACGCCAGCAGTCTTCAACTGCTCGACCAGGTGCGGCAGGTCGGTGACGTGAAAGGCGACGTGGTGCAGGCCTTCACCGCGCTTGGCCAAATACTTGGCGATGGGAGAGTCGTCGGCCGTGGGCTCGAGAAGCTCGATACGGCTCTCGCCGATGGGCACCATGGCGAGCCGGACCTTTTCCTGCTCGACGACTTCCTCGGGCATGACCTTGAGGCCGAGGCGCTCGTAAAACGCCTTGGCGTCAGCGAGGGATTTCACTGCGATACCGAGATGATCGATGGAGAACATACAGAACCATTGTCTATTGTCGATTGAAGATTGTCGAATTGAGGAATCGGGTCATCGGGAGATCGGGTCATCGGGTCAACAAAAATCCGCAGGGTTGACCCGATGACCGGATGACCCGATCACCCGATTATTCCACCCACGTTCCCTCGTAGTGCACCGCGTCTTCATCGAAATGCGAGAGCAGGCGCTGGGCTTCCGCGGGGACCACGGAGTGAGTCTGCGAGGCGCCAGCGAATTCGCGCACCGCATCCCAGGATTCCCACAGTGTCAGGGTGATGAATTCGGTTTCGTTGTCGGTGTCGCGGCGCATCAGCCACGCACCTTTGTAGCCCTTCACGCGATGGATGCCGGGAAGAATTGTCGTTTGCAGAAGTTGGCTGTAGGCGTCGGCGTTTTCGGGTTTGGTCCAGCCATGCCAGAGACGGGCGATCATTCTGAACTCCTCACCGTGGGGCTTCGACGCAGAGGACGCCGAGGACGCGGAGTGTTTTGATTTCTTGTCCTCATCGTCCACTGTGCCCTCTGCGTCAAGAACACGGTTT
>JBOGLI010000750.1:0-4213 GCA_050746165.1 Terriglobales bacterium
GTTGGACATGGGGTGCTCCCGAACGCGATGGCCCGCGTATGGTGCCACGCCCGAAGGCCCGAAGTGCCTGTGTCCGGCCGCCGATCGCGTCAAAGTTTCGCGGCGACCACCGCGGTGACTTTCTCGATGGATACCGGCTGGCCCACGTTGGTCACGGTAACGTAGTAGCCGTCCTTGGCAAACCACAAATTGCCGAGCACGTCGTAAAACGAGCTGGGCACATCGGCAGGCGCGGCCTGGCCGGCCTTGCGCAGATTGTCACGCTGGTATTCGTAATCCTGCCGTGTCCCGTATTCGATCGCGACGGCGCCGACGGATTCGTAGGTGCAAGTGTTGTCAACGGGCAGACCGTCCGGAGTACGGCTGGCGGTGGCCTTCAAGGGCAGGTTGAACCCCAGACTCTTCTGTTCGTCTTGCGACAGGGTCTGGCACGGGTGATTGCCGAACGGCACCTTGGGTGTGTCGGCGTCCTGCGAATCCTGCGCGGACGGCGCGCCGCTGTCCGCGGGAGAGGATGATGCGGCCGTGGTATCCGTTGGCGAGCCGGAACCTGATTGCCCGCAGCCGGCGAGCATCAGCGCGCAGGCGACGGCAAGCAGCGCCGACCGCCGCACGAAACGGGATGGATGCGTGTAGAGGTACATGAGCCGTTCTCCTCAAGCGCGGGCAGGCGCACACCAGGCTTGGCAGGACGGGCTGAGCTCACCCGATCCTGCATACACTCACGTGTGCGCTTAGTGCGTACACGAACTCGGGAAATTCGTGATCGTAACCGATAATTTCGCACTGACAGTACCGAGTTCGCCGTGTTGATGCGCACAAAATATGCGCTGGCTCGCCGAGCCCTCGTTGTAAGCCGAAACGGAGACTTCGTCGAAAAACCAATTGGTCTGACTGCGTATGAGCTGAAGCGTGATCTTGGACCGCCTCAGGCCTGTGGCGTCGATGCGGCTGCGCAGGCGGCACGGGGCCGATGTGTTGTACGTGTTCTTGAGCCAAGGTAGCGTATCCGCGGAGTCGGGGCCGTGAAGCTCACACTTCGCGGCGGTATTTCCGTCGGGAGTCGTCACGGTTGCCACGAGTTCGGTTTGGGCATTCAGATCCCACCGGGACTTAAACGTGAACTGCAGGAACTGGTACGCCGTATCGGCGGCGCGGCGGGGGCTGGGTGAAGGGGCGCCGCTCTGCGTCTTTACACGGGAGACTGCGGGCGGGGTCGCGGTTCTGGATAAACGGGCACCGTTCTCCGTCTGCGCATTAGAGACGGCAGACGCACAGCAAATGGCGGACACGAGCAGGGGATAAAGCAGGTTCGCGGGTTTCATGGGGGTCTCCTTGGGTCCCGAAAGGCCGGACTTATCCAGACATACGTGATCGCCATCGAAAAACGACATTCACTTTCGAAAAGACTTTCCGACTGGCGCGACGAAGCGCGGTTGGCGGACCCGTGACCCTGACTGACAGGCGGGCCGCGCCGAATGGAATCGGCGTACCCTAGGGAACCTCTGATTTTGCTCGTCATCCCGGAATCGCGAAGCGATATCCGGAATCCAGCGTCTTTGTGCCTCAGCGGATTGAGGGAAAGGCACTGGATTCCCGCTTGCGCGGGAATGACGACAAGATGGGTTGATCAGAGGTTTCCTAGCTGTCTCATCGTCGGAGGGCATGCCATGTTGCGGAGAACTTGCCAGGGTTTGGCGTCATTCGCGTTCGCCGGCGCATTGCTGATCGGCGGCATCTCCCACGCGGCGGATAGCGGCCCAATCGCCCCATCGGGCGACACCGCGACGTTGTTGAAGGAATCGGTGGCGGGCCATTGGCGCTCAGACGCCAACAAGGCGCGCGACCCCTACCGGCATCCGGTCGAGACGCTCGCGTTCTTCGGCATCAAGCCGGACATGACCGTGGTCGAACTCGATCCGGCGGGTGGCTGGTACACCGAAATCCTGGCGCCGTTCCTGTACGCGAACGGGCATCTAATCGAAGCGGCTTCGCCGCCGCGCAAAGGCGGCACGTCGAAATTCGCGACCAAGCTGAAATCCGATCCCGCCGTGTACGGACACGTCGCCAGGGTGATTCCCTTCTCGCCGCCCCACAAGGTGAATCTCGGCGCGGACGGTTCCGCCGACATGGTGCTGACTTTCCGCAACGCGCACGACTGGTTGAACGACAATCCACAGGATCTGGATGCGGTATTCAAGGCCGCGTACAAGGTGCTGAAGCCCGGTGGCGTGCTCGGCTTCACCGATCATCGTGCCAAGCCGTTTTCGGATGCGGTGCAGAGTTCGAAAGCACTACATCGGATTCCCGAGGACTACATGATCGAACTCGGCTTGCGCAACGGTTTTCGATTGGCCGGCGCATCGGAGATCAACGCCAACCCGAACGATCCCGAGGACGTCAACGTGCATCGCCTGCCGCCGGATCTGTCCGGGCCGGACAGCGAACACGCGAAGATGAAGGCGATCGGTGAGTCCGACCGGATGACATTGAAGTTCGTGAAGCCGTGAAACCGACGCGGATTTTCCGGCTTGCGCCCCAGGGGCGGTTCTGCCGGAGAAAGGCCCGGTTGCACACCAGGCCTTTCTCGTGGGCCCGATCCGATACCAATCCGGATCGATGATTTGTCGACTACTGTTTGTCCGCCATCGCCGACATGGTGGTTCCTTCCACCTTGTTGTGAATCAAGATCTTCATGCTTTTGCCATCGGGCTGGACGGTCATCGTATTGACGCTGCGCACCTTGCCGTCACGCTTGAAAGTTTCCTGCAGGCTGTTCGCGCCCAGCTTCTTCACCGACACAGACGTCGTGTTCGGGTTGCCCTTGAATGGCGCGTCGCTTCCGTCCATCTTGGCCGTGTAGGAATCGCCGGTTGGATCGGTCATGCTCAGGGTGTCGCCTTCGACCTTGTAGGTGAAGGTCAGCCCACTGTCGGAAATGGTGTGGTAGTTCTTGATGCGCCATGAACCCGACACCGAGTGCGAACCGGCCGGGCCCTTGGCCACGCGCACGCTGGTGACTTTCCCGGTTACCGGTGTGGCGCCCGAGTTGTCGGTGAACTCGTCTGTCGCGGTCTTGCCGTCCGCCGACACCGTGGTGGTATCGGTCGACATGACTTTGCCGCCCTTCTTGTCGGTTTCCTGGATGGTGTGATCGTCGACGACCTTGATGGCGACCGTGTCATAGCCCGGATGCCCGGTGACCGCGTGATCCGCGCCATCGGCCTTGACATCAATCGCCGGCGTGGTGCAGGTGCAGTGGTACATGCCGTCCTTCAGCGTAATGACGGTCGGCTTCTTCGGCGCCTGCACATTGTTCAGATCGACTTTCCAGGTTCCATCGAATGCACTCTGCGCGAGCGCCAGCGGGGATAGCAGAAGCAAGAGCACGGTTACGGCAAACAATGACTTTTTCATTGTCCATCCTCCCTAGTCGCCGGAGAAGTAGCACAGGGGCGGGGCGTCCGGGTGGGTCTCCGAACGATCCACGCTACGCTCACATTCAACGCGCTACAAGCAGCACGCGCATTCGGGCTCGATGCCTGCGCACACGTGCAGGAGGGTTTTGCAATGACCCACCTGTAAACCATTGACAGTCGAAGATGTTTGACCTCCGGGGACCCAAGATGGGCCATCTCAAAATCGCGGTACTTGTCGGCAGCCTGCGCAAGGGCTCGTTCAACAGGCAACTGGCGCACGCGCTGGAGAAACTCGCGGGCGGTGAACTCGAGTTCGAATTCGTACGGATCGACGACCTGCCGTTGTACAACCAGGATCACGAGCAGGAGTACCCACCGGCCGCGAAGAAGATGAAAGAGCAGATCGCAGCTGCCGACGCAGTGTTGTTCGTCACGCCGGAATACAATCGCTCGATTCCCGGCGTGCTGAAGAATGCCATCGACATCGCATCGAGACCCTACGGCACCAGCGCATTCGCAGGAAAACCCGGCGCGGTGATCGGCACGTCCAAGAGTTCGGTGGGCACCGCGCTTGCACAGCAACATCTGCGCAATATCTGCGCCTACCTGGACGTCAAGCTGCTGGCGCAACCGGAAGCCTTCGTCCAGTTCAGGGACGATCTGCTCGATGAGGATGGCACGATCAGGATCGAGAGCTCCCGCAAATTCCTACAGGATTTCGTCGACCGTTACATCGCCTGGGTGAAACGCTTCAAGGATTGAGCCCGTGCTTCGGATTCCGGGCGAGCATGAAG
>JBOGLI010000751.1:0-3127 GCA_050746165.1 Terriglobales bacterium
GATCTGGATCGGAACCATGGCCCGCGTTTCCACCTTCAACTCGGCGCGAACGTTGCGCACGCTGACGATCAGGTCCTGCAAAATCGCCATGTCCGTCTCCGCGCCGGTATCGATCTGCTCGCCGCGCGGTCGCGGAAACGCCGCCAGCGCGATCGACTTCAGCGGCGGCTTCCCTTCATATAGGGCATGCCAGATTTCTTCCGTGATGAAGGGCATGACCGGATGCAGCAGGCGCAACGCGGCCTCGAAGAGCGCCACCAGGTTGCCGCAGCAGCGGGAGACAACGAATTTATCGTCCGAGTTCAGCCGCGGCTTGATCAGTTCCAGGTACCAGTCGCAGAACTGTCCCCAGAAGAAGTCGTAAATCAGGTGCGCGGCCTCGTGGAAACGGTATTCCTCCAGCGCCTCGTTAACCTCGCCCGCCACGCGATTAAACCGTGACAGAATCCAGCGGTCCTCCAGCGCCCCAGGTTCAAATCCGTCGACGCCGCTGACCGTAGCACTGGCGTCCCGCCGGTCACCCTGATATCCCGCGCGGTCGAGATTCATGAACATGAACCGCGCGGCGTTCCAAATCTTGTTCGCGAATGCGCGATAGCCTTCCGTGCGCGATTCGTTAAACGCAATGTCCGTTCCCGGCGCGGCCTGCGCCGCCAGCGTGAAGCGCGTCGCGTCGGTGCCGTACTTCTCGATGACCTCAATCGGGTCCATCACGTTGCCCTTGGTCTTCGACATCTTCTGCCGGTCGGCATCGCGCACCAGGGCGTGGATGTACACATCGCGAAAAGGAACGGACTCAGAAAGAGCTGTCAGGTGCCTGCTACCGACGGGCTTAGACGCAGAGGACGCAGAGGTCTTATGAAGTAATTCCTCTGTGTCCTCCGCGTCCTCTGTGTCAAAACCCCCGTCGGGTGATTCTGAAAGCGGGCTGCGGGTTGCGGAATCTGGCAACGGCGTCGGCCGGTGCGGCGCTGACATGAAGTGCGTCCCCATGATGATCATGCGCGCGTCCCAGAAGAACAGGATGTCGAAGCCGTTGAGGATCAGCGTCGTCGGATAAAACGCGCGCAGGTCGGGCGTATCGTCGGGCCATCCCAAGGTCGTGAACGGCAGCAGCGCCGACGAGAACCACGTGTCGAGCACGTCCGGATCCTGCTCCAGGCTCGTGCTGCCGCACTCGGAGCACTTCTGCGGCGCCTCGCGCGCCACGTTGATGTGCCGGCACCCGGCGCAGTGCCACGCAGGAATGCGATGCCCCCACCACAACTGGCGCGAGATGCACCAGTCGTACAGGTTCGACATCCACTGCAGGTAGATCGTCTTGTAATTTTCCGGCGTGAACTTGATCGATCCATCCTCGACGACCTTCGTCGCCGCCTGCTGAATGGTCATCCCGCCGTTGACCGGCTCTTTATTCACCGCGACGAACCACTGCGTCGAAAGCCGCGGTTCGACGATCGTCTTGCAGCGCTGGCATTTGCCCAGCGGCACGACATAATCTTTCGTTCCCTCCAGAACCCCGAGCGCCTCCAGGTCGTGCACGACGCGCTCGCGCGCCTCGAACCGGTCCAGCCCCGCATATTTGCCGGCGTTCTCGTTCATCCGACCGGTCTCGTCCATGATCACGATCTGCGGCAGGTCGTGGCGTAGTCCCGCCTCGTAGTCATTGGGATCGTGCGCCGGCGTGACCTTCACCGCACCCGTGCCGAACTCGGGCTGCGCGAGGTTATCGAGGATGATCGGAATCTCCCGGTCCATCAGCGGCAACATCACTCGCTTGCCGTGCAGGTGCTTGTAGCGCTCGTCTCTTTCGTTGATCGCCACCGCCGTATCGCCCAGCATCGTCTCCGGCCGCGTGGTGGCGACGACGATGAAGCCGGGATGGCTCTCGGCTGTCGGCTCTCGGCTGCTACCAGGCTTTGGCGCAGAGGACGCAGTGGACACAGGGGTTTTGTGAATTAATACATCTGTGTCCACCGCGTCCTCTGTGGCAAGACCCTGGTCGGGCGAGCCGCTAACCGGATACCGGATCTGCCACAGCTTTCCCTGCGTCTCCTCGTGCACCACTTCCAGATCGCTGATCGCCGTCATGCAGCGCGGGCACCAGTTGACGATGTAATTCCCGCGATAGATCAGCCCTTCGTCGTACAGCCTCACGAACACTTCCTTCACCGCGCGCGACAGGCGCTCGTCCATCGTGAAGTATTCGCGGTCCCAGTCCACGCTGGTCCCGAGCCGCTTCATCTGCTTCAGAATGGTGCCGCCGTAGTGCTCGCGCCACTGCCACGTCCGCTCAATGAATTTCTCCCGCCCCAGTTGCCGCCGGTTGATTCCCTGGCTGGCGAGATCGCGCTCGACCAGCATCTGCGTGGCGATACCGGCATGATCGGTGCCGGGGATCCAGAGCGTGGGCTGTCCGCGCATGCGCCGCCAGCGCACGATGATGTCGCTCTCCGTGTGCTCCAGCATGTGTCCCATGTGGAGCGCTCCGGTGACGTTCGGCGGTGGCAGCAGGATGGTGAAGGTGTTCTTCGCCTCTTCCGGGTTCTTCGGCGCCTGCACGTGGAAGAGCTTTTCCTGGACCCAGTACTCGGCCCAGCGCGCTTCAATCGCGCCCGGTTCGTAGGCTTTGGACAGTTCGTGCGGCATGAGCAAACGAAAGTGAAAAGGTAAACGACGATATTAGCAGTCGCCGGTCGCCGGTCGCCAGTCACCTTCTCGTCTATAGTTTCTATCGCGATGATTGATGCTCACGAATATGCTCGCGACTGGATCGCGGCGTGGAACTCGCGCGATCTCGACGCCATCCTCTCGCATTATGACGATGACGTCGTCCTGATTTCTCCGGCTGCTGCGATTGTCCTCAACGATCCTTCGGGCAAAGTGAGCGGAAAGTCGGCCTTACGCGATTACTTCCAACGCGGACTCGACTTATACCCAAACCTTCGTTTCGAGCTGCTGGATGCGATGAGCGGACTGGCCAGTGTCGTCGTCTGCTACCTGAACCAGAAAGGCACAAGAACCGCGGAGTTCATGGAGTTCGGCGCAGATGGCAGGATCGTACGTGTGATCGCGAATTACAGCGAGTAAACAGCTCGTCAATGCACTTCGGTGATAACATTCCCCC
>JBOGLI010000752.1:0-2607 GCA_050746165.1 Terriglobales bacterium
GCAAATGGCAGTACAGCAATACCAATTATGTAATTGCGGGGCTGATCGTCGAGAAGGCGTCCGGCACGCCGCTGATGCAGTTCCTCCGGCAGCACATCTTCACTCCGCTGCACATGGAGAGCATCTACGACACGAATATCGAAAAGCTGCCGCCGGGCAATCCGCTCGGGTACATGCGCTACGCGCTCGGGCCGCTGCGTCCCGCGCCGAAAGAGGGCCGCGGCTGGATGTTTGCCGCCGGCGAACTCGCCATGACGCCCGCCGACCTCGCCAAGTGGGACATCTCCATGATCGACCAGACCGTGCTGAAGCCGGAGTCGTATCACGAGATGGAGACCGATGTGGAATTGAATAACGGCCTTGCCACCGGCTACGGCCTCGGCGTCGATGTCGCATCCCGCGGCGGACACCGCATCGTCTCGCATACCGGCGAAGTCTCCGGCTTCACCGCCGCCAACCTCGTTTTTCCAGACGACCATGTTGCCATCGCCGTTCTGACAAATCAGGATGCGGTGGGCGCCGGGAGCCAGATCGCGCAGCGCATCGCCGCGGTCGTACTGAAGAATCCCCAGCCCGTCTCGCCAAAGGAAACCGAGGAAGCGCGCCAGGTGCTGGTCGATCTCCAGCAGGGAAAGATCAACCGCGCGCTCTTCACCGACAACGCGAACTTCTATTTCAACGAGACCTGCCTGAAGGATTTTGCCGGCAGCCTCGGCCCGCTTGGGCCCATCGAGGATTTCAGCGAGACGCGCGAATCCCTGCGCGGCGGCATGGTGCAGCGCATCTTCACCGCCCACGCGGGCACGAAAACGCTGTCGGTGAATTCCTACTGGATGCCGGACGGAAAGATCGAGCAGTACATCGTTACAGGAAGAGACTGACGCGTAGTACCCAGATCGGCGGTCGAATTGCGGAATGGCGGAATTGCGGAATTGCGGAATTGGAGGATTGAAAACTGCAGGAGTTGGTTTTCGATTCCGCAATTTGCGATTCCCCAATTCCGCAATTGCTCTTCTCACTCGTACCTCAGCGCCTCGATAGGATCGAGGTTGGCCGCGCGCACGGCCGGCACCATTCCGCTGCACAGGCCGACGAATACAAGGATCGCAGTCGCCACCGCCACCACGCGTGGCGCGATCAGCAGGCGGATATCCGCCGCTTCCGCGTGGCTGGCCAATGCGCTGTAGAGCGTCAGGCGGCCTACCGATATGGATACCGCGTAGGACAGCGCAATCCCCAGCAGCCCGCCGACCGCGGTGATCACCAGCGCTTCGGCCAGGAACTGGAAGAGGACGTCGCGCTTGCGGGCGCCCAGCGCCTTCTCGACGCCGATCTCTTTCGTCCGTTGTGTGACCGAGACGAGCATGATGTTCATCAGCCCGACGCCGCCGATGCCCAGCGTCAGCGTCCCAATGAACCCCATCAGGATCTTGATTCCGAGGGTGATGATCTGGAACTGCTGCACCTGGCGCTGCGCGTCGAAGACGAAGACGGCGCGCATGTCGTCGGGCTTGAAGTTATGCACGATGGCCATGCTCTCGCGGATGGTCTTGGTGATCTTGTCGTGATCGAGGCCCTCGTAATCGAGCCAGATCCCGTTCAGGTAGTGCGTGTCCTTCAGCACCTGCATGGAATTGAACGGGATATAAATCTGGCGATTGATGTCGTTGTCGCCCTCCTGCATGCGCGCGGTGAGCACGCCGATGACCTGAAAACTCACGCCGTTGAGCCGCACCGACTCGCCGATCGCGGGCGCGCCAGAGAACAGTTTCTGCTTTGCGTCCAAGCCCAGCACGGCGACGCGGGCGTGGCTGATGTTGTCCTCGTCGGTCATCAGGCGGCCGTCTTCGGTGGACAGGTTCCAGATAGACTGCGCCGGCGGATCGATGCCGTTGACCGGCAAGGTGAAGGTGCGGTCTTCGTTCGAGACGGTGGCGTCCAGGTCGAACTCGCGCGAGATGTGGCGCACCAGCGGGACCACGTTGCGCAGCCGGTCCACGTCTTCATCGGTGAAGCGCACCTGCACGCCCGCCTTCCCTCCCCCCGCCTGCATCGAGGTGCGCCCGGGAAATACGCCGACCGCCTTGGCGCCGAAACTCTCGAAGATCGTGTTGATCGCCCGGCCGAAACCGTCGCCGTAGGCGAGCAGCAACACGACCGTGGCAATGCCCCAGGCCATGCCGAGCATGGTAAGCAGGCTGCGGCGCTTATCGTGGCGCATGGCGGAATAGGACTGTTGGAAGATGGCTCCGACCATAGCTACTCCTGCCGCAGCGCTTCGACGGGCGGCAGCAAAGCCGCCTTCCGAGCGGGATAAAGGCCAGCGCCGATGCCGGCAATGGCCAGGGAACCGATGGCCGCGACGGCGGAGAGCGGCACAATCCGCGGCGTGTCAAAGCCTTCAGGGGCCGGCAACATGCTGAGCAGGGTGACGAAACCGATCGAGATCGCCAGCCCGATGCCTCCGCTGAACGCCGTGAGAAATGCGCCTTCCACGAAAAATTGTGTGAGGATATTGCGGTGAGTAGCCCCCAGCGCCTTGCGCAGGCCGATTTCGCGGGTGCGCTCGGCGACCGAGACCAGCATGATATTGACGATGCCGATGGC
>JBOGLI010000753.1:0-4575 GCA_050746165.1 Terriglobales bacterium
GTCGCGTACTGTGCCACCCACTGCTGGCTAGTGCGGCCTCCCCACATGATCGGCCATGTTACACCCGAATGTCGCACCGTGGCGTCCAAACCGTTTCGTTACAGGCAACTAGGGAGATTCACGCAGCGTCAGAGTTTGTCTTGGAAGTTGCATTTGTGTGAAAAGAACGAACGGCGCACAAATCCACACGGCGAAGCGCTATGATGAAAAAACGTACGCTCGCTGACTGCCGAACTGGTATGTAGGCGCGGCGACGAAACATTGCGGGGGAGTAGGAAATGCCGAGAGCGAAGAAATCGCCATCCGAACCAAAGCCGAGGGAGACGAAGCCGGAAGTGCCGGGAACATCGGCGAGTGCAACACAAGGGGCAGCGCAGCCGTCCGCCACGAAAACCGCGCCCGTACGCGCCACATCGGCGACCAAGACGACCGAGCAATCGGGGAAGCCGGTGTCGTCGGTGAATCCGCAGGGCGCCAGCGCGGGAGTGAAAGCCAACGGCAAAGGCGACACCAACATGGAAGCCGCCATCCGCGCGCGCGCCTACGAGATTTGGGAACGTCGCGGACGCCCGGAAGGCGCCGGTCATGACGATTGGCTGCAGGCCGAGAGAGAGATCCGCTCCGAGCAAGGTAAGCGCACGGCCTAGCAGGGCCCCGGCATCATGCCTCATGTCCTATTGATCGACGATAGTCCGCTGCAACTGCGCGTGAGGGAGGCCGTCCTGCGCGATGCGGGGTTCCAGGTCTCGATCGCGACCACCGCCGAGGGTGCGCTGGCTGTCCTGCGCACGCGCGCAGTTTCGGGAACGATCGGCGCCGTGATCACCGACCACGTCATGCCCGACATCAGCGGCGTGGAGCTGGTCCGCGCGGTTCGCGAGATTCAACCCGACATTCCGGTCATCGTTATTACCGGACGGCCGGACGTCGAAGCGGAATACGAAGGGCTCGACGTTATCTTTCGTGTGAAACCGGTCCGGCCTTCGGACCTGATTGCGCTGGTGCGCGACTGCACCGGCGAAGCGGCGGCCTGATCATTCTTCGGAACCGTCCGCACGCTCGCGCATCCAACAGCCGTGGCGAAACTCAAGACAGCATACCTGGCGGGCGGTTGCTTCTGGTGCCTGGAAGCGGTATTCCAGCGGCTTAACGGCGTGGAGAAGGTCGAGTCCGGCTACATGGGCGGGCGCGTGCCCAATCCCACCTACCGGCAGGTTTGCGGCGGCGACACCGGTCATGCCGAGGCCGTGCGCGTAACCTACGACGAAGATGTCGTCAGCTTCCCCGACCTGCTCGAGGTCTTCTTCACCATCCACGATCCGACCACCAAGGACCGCCAGGGAAACGACACCGGCACGCAATATCGTTCCGCGATCTTTTATGCGGACGAGACGCAGAAGCAGGAAGCCGAGCGCGCCATCAAGGACGCGGCTGCGCACTGGCATGACCCGATCGTCACTGAGGTATCCCCGGCTTCCGAATTCTTCGTCGCCGAGGACTATCACCAGAATTACTACAACGAGAATTCCAACCAGCCCTACTGCATGTTCGTGGTCGGACCGAAGGTGGAAAAGCTCCACGCAAAGTTCAAGACACGAGTGAAGGCGTAACCGGCACCGGCGCCGTTACATAAGACGGCATACTGCGCCGGACCCGGGTGCTGGATTCATTTCGCATTTTGGGACCGGCGGCTTCGTCGCAGGAACTGGCTTGCTCTGGAAAGTGGACGGCCCAGAAATTCTCGGGACTCTCCAGCTCAATTCCGTAATAACTGTTCGAGGCGCGGTCGATCCATGCGATGCGCGCCCTTCGCCAGATGTACGATCCGCGCATACAGATGCTGACGGGATCACCCGAGACCAATTTCGGATGGTAAGGTCCGATGCGAAGCTTGGCTCCGTAGCGGCTGATCATGGTGGTTTCGGCATCCATCTGCGGCTCGTTGCCGAGGCGGATCATCAGCCGAACTCGAAGTGAAAGGCGCGCGCTTCTACGTTGCGCACGCGATGGGGAGGTCCGTGCACCGTTCATTCAAGCATGGTGGACCGGGTAAGCAGGGCGCGCAAGTAACCCTCGCTGCTGGCCGGAAGTCACGGGGCCGCATGAGGCTTCCGTTCAGGTCAATGACTCAATAGAAAAGGTACTTGCGCCATTTCGCGTCGGAATGCCCGATGAGCCGCATGATGTGGCGCGAAGTGTGGAGGTTGAAGGCGCGCGGCTCGCGCAGCAGCTTCATGCCCGCCTCGTGCGACAGCTGGTTACCCTTGCGCCGGTTGCAGCCATGGCAGCAGGCGACCAGGTTCTCCCAGGTCGATGCACCGCCGCGAGAGCGCGGCACCACGTGATCGAGCGTCAATTCGCCGGACGCCAGTATGGTCCCGCAGTACTGGCAGGTATTGCGGTCGCGCAGCAGGATGTTCTTGCGCGAGAGCGAACGCGTCTGGTGCGGAATTCGCCGGTACTCAAGCAACCGGATTACCGAGGGCACGCGGACACAGAGCCGCGCAGCATGGAGGAAGTGCCCGTTTTCCTCCTCGGTCATGGCGACTCCCTTGAGCACGAGCACGATCGCGCGGCGCGCGGCGCAGACGTTAATCGGCTCGTAGCTGGCATTCAGCACTAGCACGGGCGCGGTCATCGGCTGGTAGGAGTGGTGCGCCTCGACGGGTGGATGCGCAATGTGGGCCTTGCCGGACATGAATCGGCTCATGCGTGCGCCGCCAGGGCGTAGGGGCGGACCTCCTGCTCTGGAATTACGGTCACGCGCTCCGCTTCGGGCTTGAGGACGCGCGCGACCGTCGCGACAAAAACTCGTTCCGCTCCGGCCCGGCGCAGCACGCGTGCGCACTCCGAAACGGTGGTGCCGGTGGTCATGACGTCGTCCACCAGCATAACATCGCGGCCGGCGATATCCGCCGGACGAACCACGGCGAATGCTCCGCGCACATTTTCCCGGCGTTGCGCGGGCGTCATGCCGGTTTGTGAAACCGTATTTCTCTGCCGGACCAGCACCGAAACGTTCGGCTTACCGGTGAGCCCCGCCGCATGCAGTTTCAAAGCCGCGCGCGCGATCAACTCCGACTGGTTGAATCCGCGCTGCCGCAGTTTCGAAACATGCAGGGGCACCGGAATGACCACCGGATCGCCGGAAAATTCGGGCGAGAGCGTCGCGATCGCTTCGGCCAACATCCGTCCCAATACAGACGCAGCGGGCCGCACCCGTTGGTACTTCAAGAGATGAATCAGGTCGCGCATGCCTTCGTCATAGCTGCCGTAGGCCGCGGCGCGTGTAAAGGCCGGACGTTCCTGGGAGCACGAAAAGCAATATTCCGCGAATTCGGAGTGGGCGGCGCGCCCGGCGGGAATGCGTTCGCCGCAGGCGGCGCAGACCGGGCAATCCAGCGCGGCCACGCGCTCGAGGCACGCGTCGCAAACCGGAATGGTGGTGATTCGGGTAAGCGGAGTAGCGCACAAACGGCAGCTACATGGGAATAGAACCGCGAACAGGCCGTCCGCCGCGGCCGCGAGGCGAAGAACGAGTTTCTGGCCGAACGTTGGGATGTTGCGGCCTGAGTCTCCGCTACTGCTGAAGACGTCCTCCCTGCCAGAGATGCCGCGCCGGGAAACGAGGCCGGCTGCGCATTACCGGACACAAACAGTATAGCTCCGGACGCAAGTGGCCGTAAACCGAGCATTGAGGACGTGCCGATAGCTCAGCGCATAAGGTCAGGGGGTTCCATTCGGAGAATTCTGCGGCGGGCGAATCCTCTTCGCAGCTTTACGGTACCGAAGGACTGGCGTTTTTCGAGTTCACGATGCCGAGTGTAACTCCTGCCACCACGGCAGCTGCGACCACGACCAGGATGCCGATATCGGCATTGGTCAGCCAACTGGTTGTCTTCGGCACAGGATTGCCATTCTGTCCCGCTTGGTCTTTATCCTTGCCTTGTTTCCCGACGTTAACGCCCGTTGTCGCCGGTACTGTCGTCTGTTGCTGCCCTTCGCCGACTTCCAGTGTTCCCATGAGCGCGACAATCTTGAGGTCGGAGTTGTTGGTTGTGGCCAGAAATTTGCCGGTGGACTTCGTGGCCACCCGCGTGCCGTTAATCCGCAATACCGCATCCTTCGCCGTCACGACGACAGCGCCATCAGCAATCTCCAGACCGTCGGGAGCAACACGCAGGCTCGACTTAGGTCCCACTGCGATCGACATCGCTCGCGTTGTAAGCATCGCGCGTGCCGAATCACCGGTGCGAATATCGTCACCGCTGAATATGGCGCGCCCCGAAGCAGCCGGGGAGCCATCGACCAGCACCTGGCCGCTGGTGGAGAGCAATCCGACGGTGTCAGATGCGATCAAACTCAACGGGAACACCAGCACAAGCACACACGACCAAAGCCGTAGCCACTTCGGCGACATGTCACCCCCTAAAGTGTCGGAACGCTCCGATGATGATACGTCGGAGTTAAGGTGTTCACCTAGCAAAATTCTGCGGTGGCTGAGGAAATCTCGGCACCGATACCAAATCAAGCAATGGGGCGAACGCAACCCGATTCGGCAAAGAAAATGGCCCG
>JBOGLI010000754.1:0-3037 GCA_050746165.1 Terriglobales bacterium
ACACTTCCCTTTCCATCCTCTATCAGAAAAAGGGCATGGTCCCCGAAGCCGAGGCGGAGGGAAATAAGGCCCGCGTGCTGGGTTGGAAGCAACAGTTAAAGCAAGACAAGAAGTAGCCGCTTGCCCCGCCGCTACACTCGCGGATATGATCGGCCCTACTCGCGTTTTGCCAGTGTGGGCGCGATCCTCCCATGAAGCAGTGCATCGTCTGCAACCGAAGTTATCCCGACAGCGAGACCATTTGCGCCGACGATGGCTCGCCCTTGCAGGCCTATTCCGAACTTGAACCGGGAACACTCGTCCGCGGCAAGTACAAGATCCTGTCGCGCATCGGCGCCGGTGGCATGGCGACTGTTTATCGCGCCGTGCACCTGGCTTTTCAGGAACAGCGGGCGATCAAAGTTGTAAACGCGCGCTACGGGGCTGATCCGGAATTTCTCAAGCGTTTTCGCACCGAGGCGATCGTCACGCGCAAGCTGCACCACCCCAACGCGGTCGGCATCGAAGACCTCGACTTCATGGAAGATGGCCGGCCGTTCATGGTAATGGAACTGGTCGACGGCAGTTCCCTTCGCAAAGTGATCGCCACCGAGGCGCCGCTCCAGCCTTTACGCGCCGTCCGGATTGCCGCGCAGGTGGCGGCGGCGCTCGAAGCCGCGCACGCCATCGGCATCACCCACCGCGACATCAAGCCCGACAACGTTGCTCTCCTTCAGCACGAAGGCGGTTCGGATGTCGTCAAGGTCCTGGACTTCGGCATCGCCAAAGTGCGCGCCGAGGTCCTTGCCTCCGAACATTCCAGCACGACCAGCGCGGGAATGATCCTGGGCACGCCCGCGTACATGTCGCCGGAGCAGGCGGCGGCCGATCCGCATGTGGTCATCGACGGACGCGCCGACATCTACTCGCTCGGCGTCATGCTTTTCGAAATGCTGACCGGCCAGCTTCTTTTCCAGTCGGAATCGCAGCTCGGCATGATCTATCAGCAAATGAACACGCGCCCGCAGGCCCCGGCTGCCGTGAACCCGGCGCTCGCGGCCTTTCCTGAGCTTTGTGACCTGGTTCTGCGCTGCCTGGAAAAGAAGCCGCAGGACCGATACGCGAGTGCCGCCGAACTTTCCGCCGCGCTCCGCGAGGTTGAAAGCACATTGCCAACAGCCGCGCTGGATGCGTCGGTGGTGCTCGCGTCCGCCGCAGCCGTTGGCGAGATGCCATCGGCTCCCACCGGGACGACTCCACAGCCCAGCCCGTCACCGAAGCTGGAAATCGCACACGTACTCTTCATGGACATCGTCGGTTATTCCAAGCTTCCCATGGATCGTCAGGCGGAGGTATTGCGCGTATTGCAGGAGACGGTCATCGCCACGCCTCAGTACCGCAATGCCGGACGCGACGAACTGATCGTCCTTCCGACCGGCGACGGCATGGCACTCAGCTTTTTCGGAAGTCCGGAGGAGCCCGCGAATTGCGCGATTGCAGTCGCCACCGCGCTGCGCAATTCCACTGAGTTCAAGCTCCGAATGGGATTGCATACCGGCCCGGTCTATCGCGTGCGCGACATCAAGGGCAACAGCAACGTCGCGGGCGGCGGCATCAATCACGCGCAACGCGTCATGGACTGCGGCGACGGAGGCCACATCCTCGCCTCCAGCGCTATCGCCGACGTGCTCTCGCAACATTCGACGTGGTCCTCTTACTTGACCGATTTGGGCGAGGTGGAGGTCAAGCACGGACTCAAACTGCGCATGTTCAACCTCCAGTCGGGATTGGCCGGCAATGCCGAACTTCCAGTAAAACTGCGCCAACAGGCATCCGGGAACGCCCCTGCCGCGCCTCCAGCCGCCACCACTGGAACCGATCCCGCAAGCGCCCTCACCCAGGAGCTACTCGACAAGACGTCAAGGAAACTGGCCGGCTACATCGGCCCGATCGCCACTCTGGTCGTGAAGCGAGCGTCGAAGAAATGTTCCAACGCGAAGGAGCTGTTCCTCGCCGTCGCCGGAGAGATCGACTCCGCGCCCGAACGCGAGCGCTTTCTCTCCGGACTGCGTGAGCACTAATTCAATTCCCGAGGGCCACCCTGACCTCACTCCTGCAGCATCTTGAGCGCTTTCGCCAGGCTCACATACATACGGTTTAACGAACGTGTGAGATCGGCGATTTCGTCCCTGCCCCTCGCCGGCAACTCGGCGCCAGCCATTTCGCCGTGGCTGATGCGGTCGGCGCGATTCGCGAGCTGCTGGACGGGCCGCACGACAATAAACACCAGCGCGAGATCGACGGCGATCAAAGTAGCGAGAAACGCAGCAATCAGGTAAATCTGCAGCCGGCGGTAGGCCACACCCGCCACGTTTATCGGAACTGTCATCGGCACGGAGACGATCTGCGCCCCCACGATTTCGCCCGCATTCCAGCCGAATCCGTTCGCGGTTCCGTACGTCGCAGTAATCGCCAGCGGCGCCTGGTCGGCCACCCCATGACATTGCAGACAGCCGGCGGGCGCGGCGATGGGATGGGCGAGGTAAAGCGCCGGACCGGCAGGTGTGCTGCGTTCGCCGACGATTTCCGCCTTCGATGGATTATTGCGGAAATACTGGATGATGTCGGCCTCCCAGTCGCTGGCACGGTCGCGCGGATTCGTCGGATTCAGCGCCGCTTCCTTGTATGAATATTGCGGATACGATTTTTTCAGGCGATCGAAGGTGACCGTTGCAGCGTAAAACGGAATCGTCTGCCGTACGAACGTATGCATGTCCGCCGTTTTTTCCAGCAGCGGATCGAGCTCCTGCTCGGTGTAGTCGCGGGTCGCGCGCGCGCTTTCCACCATCAGTTCGGCCTGTTGCAGGACCTGCTGGCGGGCGTTGTCCATCAGGAATTCGTGCGCGAAATGGGAGAGCGATGCCAGTATCACGCCGAATAAAACCAGCAGGATGAGGTTAAACTTCGCCAGCAGTTTCATTGCAAGATTCTCCCAAGAGTCGTATCACGACAAATTCGGCTGGATTTCCCCACATGCTGGGATGCGAGAATTCTATAC
>JBOGLI010000755.1:0-1975 GCA_050746165.1 Terriglobales bacterium
CAGAAACACCAGCATGAAAAGCACTCCGCATCCGGCGACAATAACAACCACGATCACAAATGCCGATCTCGACCGCCTCGAAAGCGAAGCGATCGATTTGATTAGAGATTTGGGGAGCTAAAGGCAGGATAGAAAGTGCGTTAAAAGTTCATAAACGGGGTGGCCCACCCTTCCGCCCGATTTTGGCGGAGGGTGGGTACATCAATCGCCCGGCTCGAACCGATATCCGACCCACGGTTCGGTGAGGAAGTAGCGGGGCTTCTCCGGGTCCGATTCCAGCTTCTTGCGCAGGTGGGCGACGAAAACGCGCGCGTATTCGGGCTGCTCGGTGCTGTTTCCGCCCCACACGCCTGCTAAAAGTTTCCGCGTAGTGATGACTTTGCGCGCGTGCTGGGCGAAGAAGACGAGCAGGTCAAACTCTTTGGGCGTGAGACGGACCTCGCGCCCGGCAACGCTCGCTTCGTGTCGTTCGAGGTCGATGCGAAAATCACCGATCTCGATCACCGGCTGCGCGGCTTCCGGCACCGGGACCCGGCGCAGCATCGCACGCACGCGCGCCATCAATTCATCGGAACTGAAGGGCTTGGTCACGTAGTCGTCGGCGCCGGCGTCGAGAGCCGCCACTTTGGTTTGGTCTTCATTACGCACGGACAGCACGATGATCGGAAGCTCCGTCATCCTGCGGACGCGACGACAAAGCTCGACTCCATCCATGTTGGGCATGGCGAGGTCGGTGATCAGCAGGTCGGTGCGCCAGTCCTTCATGAGTTCCAGGGCGCTTTCGCCGTCGTGCGCGACACGAACATCGTAACCGTGGGCCGACAGCACCGTCCGCAACACGCGCGTGATTTGCGGTTCGTCATCGACGACCAGGATGTGGCGGTGGTCGTTCATTTCGATTGGGTGACGATGTGCACGTCCACCGAGGGCACGTCGCGCAGAAACTTGTGGATTGCCGACATATAAAGATACCGCCGCCAGCCGGTACTCGCCGAGTGGCCGAACACGACCTGGGTGATGTGTTTGTCGCGGACAAAGCCTGAGACGGCCTCGGCGACCTTTTTTCCCTCCAGCTTCACCACGGTCGCGCTGAGGCTTTCCGCGAATTCGATATTCTTGCGCAGCGTGCGCTGATCGCGCGGGTCGGCATCGGCGCCGATGTCCACGTACACGACGTAGAACTCGGCATTGATCGCCTGCGACATCCGCCACCCTCGCGCAATCAAGTTCTGCGCCGCTGGATTCGAGCTGACGCACACCGCGATGCGCTCGTGCGCTGCCGAAGCCTCGGGCAGGTCTTCTTTGTCGATGTAGGACTGCAAACTGCGATCGACGACCTTGGTCACCTGCCGCAACGCGAGTTCGCGCAACGCCATCAGGTTTCCCGGTCGGAAGAAGTGACCCAGTGCGCGTTCCGCCCGCTCGACGGGATAAATGTCGCCGCGTTCCATCCGGTGGCGAAGCGCCTCAGGAGTCAAGTCGGCCAGTACGACCTCACCTACTCGCTCCATCACCCAATCGGGAACAGTTTCGCGCACCTGCACGCCGGTGATGTTCTGCACCAGCGGCGTCATGCTCTCGATGTGCTGCACGTTCATCGTGGAGAGCACGTCGATACCGGCGTCGAGCAACTCGACCACATCTTCGTAGCGCTTCGGATGTTTGCTGCCTTCGATATTGGTGTGCGCGAGTTCGTCCACCAGCACCACGCGCGGACGCCTCGCCAGGATCGCGTCCACGTCCATCTCCTGAAATACCGTTCCGCGATAGGTAAGCTCCCGCCGCGGCACGACTTCCATTTCCGAAGCAAGTTGCATGATCGGCTTGCGCCCGTGCGTCTCGATGACGCCGATCACAACATCTTCGCCACGGCTACGCCGCCGAACCGCTTCACTCAACATGCTGTACGTCTTGCCCACACCCGGCGCGTAGCCGAGAAACAGCTTGAAGACCGTCCGCTGGACGGGCGAGGTTT
>JBOGLI010000756.1:0-3108 GCA_050746165.1 Terriglobales bacterium
GACACCTTTCACCACGCCCATGCTGTCGGCCGGAATGACATTCGACATGGCGCCGATGACGCGGTTGAACAGGTCCTGGTGCGGGAAGAAGGCAAGTACGGACGCGGCCAGGATCAGCAAGGGAAAAAGCGACATCACAAAGTAATAGGACAGCCCCGCGGCCATCGCCATGGTGTGATTGTTCATGATGTCGGCGTACGCTTTCTTGAATACGTCGAGGTATTTGCGCATAAGACAGGGCCCGGGGAACACAGCTGCACGAAAATGCTGCTATTACCTTCGATGCGGGAAACCGGACGAGGCTTTGCGTCGGGCGAGCGCAATGCAACATCCAATGACGGGCGAGAAATGCCAGCATCCTGGGCGGAATTTTCGGGTTTACATCTCTGGTTCCCGGCGCCAAGAATCAAGCGAGCTCGAATCCGAAATCGCTGAGAAGATTAGACTTACGTTATACTGGAATGGTAACTTCTTATGGCCCGGCAAGATAAGGAAGTAAGGCAAAACGGCAGGCGAATGTGGATCGTGGTGGGCGCGATCGTGGTCGCAGTGCTGATTCTGGCCGCGTTTGTTGGCCGCCGCCGTGACGTGCCGGTGCGCGCCGTAACCGTGGAAAAGACCACCATCACCGCCACCATCCAG
Organism: Terriglobales bacterium; assembly: GCA_050746165.1. Classification (GTDB taxonomy): domain Bacteria; phylum Acidobacteriota; class Terriglobia; order Terriglobales; family Acidobacteriaceae; genus DAISJI01. The sequence continues at coordinate 643 of JBOGLI010000756.1, forward strand.
ACGAACGGCAAAATCGAGCCCATCGACGCTTTCGAAGCCCACGCACCTTTTGCAACCACCGTCAGAAAGATCCTGGTACAGCAGGGCGCGCACGTGAAGGCGGGACAATTGCTGCTGCAGTTGGACGACGCCGACGCCATGGCGCGTGCAGCGCAGGCGCAGGCGGCGGTCGCCAACGCGCAGGCCAACGTTTCGGCTATCCAGAGCGGCGGGACGCACGAAGAGGTACTGACCAACCAGGCGGACTTGCAACGCGCCCAAGGTGACTTGAATGCCGCGCAACGAAACCTCGACGCCATGCGGAAGTTACAGCAAAGCGGGGCTGCGTCGGCGGGCGAAGTGGCCGATGCAGAGAACCGGTTGAAGGCAGCGCAGGCGCAAGTTCACCTGCTGCAAAGCAAGCTGCACTCCCGGTACTCGGAGGCGGAGGTCGAGAAGGCGCAGGCACAGACGCGCGAGGCGCGCGCTTCCATGTCGGCGGCCGATCAAGTAATTGGGCGGGCTAATATACGCGCCCCCCGGGCCGGCACGGTTTATTACCTTCCCGTACGGGAGGGGCAGTTCGTGAACAGCGGCGACTTGCTGGTGCAGGTGGCTGATTTGTCGAAGGTGCAACTGCGGGCGTTCGTCGATGAACCCGATATCGGCAAACTGGCGGCGGGGCAGCCGGTGAAAGTTACGTGGGACGGCAAGCCGACCAAGACGTGGGAGGGCGAGGTGACGCACATTCCCACGACGGTCGTGCCGCATGGAACTCGCAATGTGGGCGAGTTCACGTGCATCGTCAACAACCAGGACGAAACCTTGCTGCCGAACGTGAATGTGAACGTTAATATCATCACGGCGCGCGATCCGGATGCGCTGGTGGTGCCGCGCGAAGCGATTCACCAGGACGACAATAAGCGCTTTGTGTACCAGGTCGTGAACGGCGAACTGAAGCGGCGGGATGTGCAGACGTCCCTCTCAACGCTGACGGAGACCGAGGTCACGCAAGGGCTCAAGGCGAACGATGTAGTGGCCCTGGGCTCGGCGAACGGCGAATCACTCAAGGAAGGCATGGCCGTTCGGGTCGTGCAGGAATAATGCGGAAAGTTGTTTCCATATTTGTATTACTGCTTTTTGCGGCCGCCGCGATGGCGTTGCCGCCGGAGCTGAAGACTGCGTCTGACCTGCTCAACTCCGGCCACGCCGATGACGCGATCCGGGTGCTGAATACACACTTGAAGTCCTCTCCGCATGATGCGGACGCTTTCAACCTGCTGGCACGGACCTATTTCGCCATGCATCGGTGGGACCGGGCGATCGCTGCCGGAGAGAAGGCCGTCGAACTCGATCCGGACAACAGCTCGTATCACATGTGGCTGGGACGCATGTACGGCGAAAAAGCAGATCATTCAAACTTCGTTACGGCCGCACGGCTCGTGAACAAAGTACGATCGGAATTCGAGCGCGCGGTGGAGTTAGACGCGTCGAACCTGGACGCGCGCACGGACTTGGCGGAGTTCTACCTCGAGGCGCCCGGCTTCATGGGCGGCGGCAAGGACAAGGCCCTGCGGCAAGCCTCGCTGATGAAGCGTGAAAATGCCGCGGTCGCCCATTGGGTGTATGCGCGACTCTATGACAAAGAAGGACTGGACGCGGAGGCAGAGAGCGAGTACCGGGAGGCAATCCAGGCAAGTGGCGGAGATGCGCGCTACTGGCTGAACCTGGCGTCGTTCTACTCCAGCCGGCAGCGGTATCCGGAGATGGAAAAGGTCGTGACTACCGCGATGCGCTCGGAGCGCCATAAGCCGGTTAACTTATTCGATGCCGCCTCCCTGCTGCTGTCGGCGGGACGCGACTTCGTTGGTGCGACGCAGTTACTGCACAAATACCTGGCAGGCTTGCCGACCGAAGAGGCGCCCGCATTTCAGGCGCACTATGTACTCGGACAGATCCACGAGAAGCAGGGAGACAAGGCCGCTGCCGCCGTGGAATATCGTGCCGCGCTGGCGCTGGCGAAAGACTTTGACGAGGCGCGGACAGCGCTGGCGCGAGTGGAACAGTAGTTTCAGTTTCAAGTTTCGCGGAAAAGCGCGCAAAGCAGATTCCTCGCGGGCTGAAGCCCGCGAGGAATGACACATGCAAAGGACTTCTACGGCGCGGCTGAAGCCGCGCCCCTTCAAAGCGGCCCAATACCGAGTTTTTCAGCACCCTGTAAAGCCGCGGCCTGATAAAACGCTACTCGTAGTGTAGGGCTTCCGTGGGCATGAGGCGCGCCGCTCGGCGCGCCGGCAGGAAGCCGAATAAAATTCCCACGCTGCACGACACTCCCAGCGACACGATTACCGAGGTCCACGAAATCGGCAGATAGACCTGCTGCAGGACGAACACTTGCAGGCTGAGTGGAATGGCGACAGCAATGGCAACACCCGTGAGAGCGCCCATGCCGCTGATAATGAATGCCTCGATCAGGAACTGCCATTC
>JBOGLI010000757.1:0-8358 GCA_050746165.1 Terriglobales bacterium
AGCCACAACCGTGTGAACTGTTCGGCGCGCATGGTGCTGAACATCAATCGCGATTCGATGGCGAGTGTCGGATTCTCTCCACCGACGCGCGTGTTCGAAGCCGCCGGCGCAGGCGCATGCCTGATCACCGACCAATGGACGGGCATTGAGACGTTTTTCGACGTGGGGACTGAGATCCTGGTGGCGGCGTCGGCGGAGGAGATCGTCGGGATTCTGCGCGCAGTGGATGCGGAGCGGGCGCATACGATGGGGCAGAAGATGCGCGCTCGGGCTTTGCGGGACCATACGTACGCCCTGCGGGCGCGACAGGTGGATTGGATCCTCACCGAAGCGCGGGCAGCACAGGCGGTGGAAATCGAGCAGGCAAGCTGAAACATTTGGTGATTGAGTGATTTGCGATTTTGGAAGCGATCGGACCGGCTGAGGGAAGCCGGTCCCACACGTCCAGCAATCGCCAAATTACAAATCACCAAATCACCAAATGCTATGAAGATCGTAATTTTCGGGCTGGCGATCACGTCGAGTTGGGGCAACGGGCACGCGACGACGTTTCGCGCGCTGTGCAAGGCACTTCACGCGCGCAGTCACCGCATCGTTTTCTTCGAGCACGATACCTACTGGTACGCAGACAACCGCGATCTTCCCAATCCTGAGTATTGCGACACGCGCATCTTCGATTCCTGGTCTGATGTCCTGCCCTCCGCGCGCGCCGAATTGAAGGACTGCGACGTCGCCATGGTGGGGTCTTATTTCGCGGACGGAGTGGCAGCGATCGACGAGGTACTGGCGTCAAATGCGGCGTGCAAGACCTTCTACGACATTGATACTCCAATCACGGTTTCCGCGCTGCGGCAGCGAGGGCAGGCCGACTACTTGCGGGGAGAGCAGATACCCGGTTTCGACGTGTATTTCAGCTTTACCGGCGGCCCCATGCTGAAGGAGATCGAGGAGAAATTTGGAGCGCGGCTCGCTGTTCCGCTCTATTGTTCCTTCGATCCGGAGGAGTACAAGCGCTTTCCGCCGTACAAGCGTTACAGTTGCGACCTGAGTTACATGGGCACGTATGCGCCCGACCGCCAGCCGAAGATCGATGAATTCCTTACACGCACGGCGCAGATGCTGCCGGACCGTCGCTTCATCGTGGCCGGTCCGCAGTATCCGAGATCGGTGAAGTGGCCGAAGAATGTTCGCCGCATCAATCACCTGAATCCGAAATGGCACGCGCGGTTTTATTCATCGTCGCGGCTGACGCTGAACGTCACGCGGCGAGACATGGTACAGGCGGGATGGTCGCCGTCCGTGCGACTGTTCGAGGCCGCGGCATGCGGTGCGTGCATCGTGTCCGACGCGTGGCCGGGCATCGACAGTTTCTTCCGGCCACAGGAGGAAATCCTTCTGCCTACTACCGCGGAGGACGTAGCGCGCTATATCACAAAAGTGGACGACGGCGAATTACGAGCCATCGGGGACCGGGCACAACAGCGGGTGCTGGCGGAGCACACCAGCGTCCACAGGGCGATCGAGTTTGAACAGGCTGTGGAAATGGCGCGAAGTTCTCCACAGCAGGCAATGACCGGCGCGGTCTCCTGATTGCATGGCATCGCGCAGCACGCGATTCCCTCGGGGCGGTGTCCAACAAATTCCGCCATTTCGGCATCTTGAATAGGCGACGACCTTCCGCCGCACGTTGGCACAAATAGATCTCGAGGCCCCATGCGAATCGCGCTGATTGCGCCGCCGTTTATTTCTGTGCCCCCCCAGCGATACGGCGGCACCGAGTTGTTCGTAGCCCAGCTCGCCACGGGCCTGAAGGACCTGGGCCACGAGCCAATCGTTTATACGAACGGAGAATCGACGATTGCGGTCGAGTGCCGCTGGATTTACCCGCATTGCGAATGGCCGATCGACGGAGAAATCCACGCGCACCTAAAAGACATCAACCACACGAGTTGGGCAATTGCCGATGCGCGGCGGGACTGCGATCTGATCCACCTGAACAATGCTCCAGGCCTGGCCCATTCGCGCACCGTCGATCTGCCGATGGTCTATACCATCCATCATCCGGTGGAGCCGATGCTCAGTGAATATTACGGTTGGTATCCGGACGTGTACTACGTGACCATCAGCGATTTCCAGCTACGCAAGGAAAAACTGCCGCGAATGCGGAGAATCCATCACGGGCTCAACTTCGAGCAGTACCGCTTGGGCACACGCCGCGATGAGGAAGAGTATGTCGCTTTCATCGGCCGCATCGCACCCATGAAAGCCCCGCACCTGGCGATTCAGGCCGCGAAGCGCGCCGGAGTAAAGCTGAAAATGGCCGGCGAGGTCCAACCTGTGTACCAGGATTATTTCGACCGGGAGATCAAGCCACACATCGACGGATCCAACATTGAATACATTGGGGAGGCAGACCTCGAAGCCAAGAATGAATTACTAGGAAATGCGATCGCCATGCTGTTTCCGATCCAGTGGGACGAGCCGTTCGGCCTGGTGACGATCGAGGCGATGGCGTGTGGGACGCCGGTGCTGGCGTTCGCCGGAGGTTCCGTCAGCGAGATCGTGGAAGATGGCGTCTCCGGGTGGATCTGTTCCAGCGTGGAAGACATGGCGGACCGAATCCGGACGGCGGCAGAGTTCGATCCTGCCGATGTACGCGCCTACGCGGAGCGAAACTTCTCCTTGGGCCGCATGGTTCGCGAATACGCGAAATTGTACGAGGAAATACTCGCCGAGCGTTCGACGAGACCGTCGTTAGCCGTCGCATGAACGATCGCTCCATTGTAGCCAAAGACAGGCTGGTCGAGGTGGACTCGCCCTACGTCGAGCCTCGCATCGCGTACCAATCGACCGAGCCGCGCAAGGTTAACAACCTTACCCTGATCGACGGCAAGACGTTTCTCTCGACAACGGTTGCAGGCGACATCGCGCCGGCGGGCGCGCCCGACGTAGGTTTTTTCCACGACGACACTCGTTTCCTCAGCCAGATGGAATTGCGCGTCGGCGATCACCGGGCCGTGGTGCTTTCGGCATGCACGGAGAAGACGTTTGCTAACCAGGTCGAGCTGACCACGTCGAACATCACTCTTCGCGACTCCTTCGATCTTCCCGAGAACACGCTGCACGTACGCCGCGAACAACTGCTCGCCAACGACCAACTTTACGACCGGCTGAGCTTCGAGAATTTCAACCTCGTGCCGGTGCAACTGCAGCTCGAAATTCATTACGCGGCGGATTTTGTCGATGTCTTCCAGGTCCGCGGCACCGCGCGCCCGGAGCACGGGCAGTATTTCCAGCCCATCGTCGAAAAGGACAAGCTGACCTTCGTTTACCGCGGCCGCGACAAGATTTTCCGGCAGACGACGATCGACTTCTCGCCCGCTCCGGCGGTGATCAAGGAGGGCATGGCACGCTGGATCCTTGACCTGCCGCCGCACGACAGCTACCGGATCGAGATCATCATCACTCCCCATGTGCAGGAAGAACGGACCCGGGCCGGCGATGGCGGGCAGGACATGAACCTGCGCACACGACGCGTGGCATTCGAGGAGTGGGAGGACCATTCGACGAGGATTACGTCGAGCAACGACGTGTTCGACGTGGCAATGCGCACCGCGACCGGCGATTTTCATGCGTTGCAGATTCCCGACGGGCAGCAGCACGTGATTGCCGCCGGTATCCCGTGGTTCGCCACCATGTTCGGACGCGACTCGATTATCGCGGCATACCAGTCACTCGCGCTGAATCCGCAGCTTGCCATGGATACGCTGCGCGTTCTCGCCCGCTACCAGGGCAAGGAACACAACGATTGGACGGACGAGCAGCCGGGCAAGATCCTGCATGAGTACCGCACGGGCGAGATGACGCGTGACGGCGAAATGCCCTTCGGCCCCTACTACGGCTCCGTCGATGCGACGCCGCTGTGGCTGATTCTTCTGAGCGAAACTTGGAACTGGACGGCGGACGAACAGCTCGTCGCGGAGCTGCTTCCGCACGCGTATCGCGCGCTGGAGTGGATTGACAGTTGCGGCGATCTGGATGGTGATGGCCTGATCGAATATCTGCGTCGTTCGCCGCGCGGGCTGATCAACCAGGGATGGAAGGACTCCTGGGACGCAAACATCCATCGCGATGGGACCGTTGCCACGCCGCCGATCGCGCTCGTCGAGGTGCAGGGCTACGTGTACGACGCGAAGTACCGTATGTCGTCGCTGTTGCGCTCGTTCGGCGATACGGTAAATGCCGACCGGTTGAAGCGCGACGCCTTCGAAATGCAAAAGCGCATCGAGAGGGCGTACTGGATGCCGTCGCGGTCGTTTTATGCGATGGCGCTGGATAGCGAGAAGAAGCAGATCCAGGTGATTTCGTCGAACCCGGGCCACTTGCTGTGGAGCCGCGCCATCGGGAAGGAAAGGGCGCGCGCAGTGGTGAACCGGCTGGTGTCTGACGACATGTTTTCCGGCTGGGGTTTGCGCACGATGTCGGCGGCGGAGCCCGTTTTCAACCCGCTGAGCTATCACCGCGGGTCGGTATGGCCGCATGACAACTCATTGTGCGTTCATGGCATTGCCCTCAACGAACATCGTGAGGCGGCGATGCGAGTGTTCACTAACCTGTTCCAGGCGGCATTGCGCTTCCGCGATTTCCGCCTGCCGGAGCTGTTCTGCGGCGTGCAGCGGCGGGATTACGACGATCCGGTGCATTATCCGGTGTCGTGCTCGCCACAAGCGTGGGCGTCAGGCGCGATGTTCCTTATGCTGACGAGCGTGCTCGGATTGCGGCCGAGCGCGCCGCGCAAGGAATTCAACATCGTCAACCCCGAGCTGCCGGACTGGCTCGACTCGCTTCATCTGCGCAACCTGCGGATCGGCGCAAGCCGCGTCGGGCTGGACTTCACGCGCACGGGCAATCGAACCTTCTGCAATATCGTCGATGTGGAAGGCGAAAAGCTGCTGGTGAACGTGGCATTTAAAAAATAACGGCGCATGGCACGACTCGCATAAGGGCATGTACCATGTCGCATGCGAAAAGTGCTCCTGATCGTCTTCCTCTGCGCGACCGCATTCGCTCAAAACAAAGACCTGAAATTCGAGGTGAGTTTTCCGGCGTCGCTCTCACAGGCGCCGCTGGATGGCCGCGTGCTGCTGGCCATCTCGCGCGACTCCAGCCGCGAACCGCGCTTCCAGGTCGATGAAGCGGAGGCCCGCAGCCAGCAGTTGTTTGGAGTGCAGGTGGACGGGCTGACGCCGGGCAAGGCGGCGGTGGTCGACGGCTCAACCCTCGGGTATCCCGTGCGTTCGCTCAAGGATTTGCCCGCCGGCGACTATTTCGTCCAGGCGGTCCTGAACATCTACGAGACGTTCCACCGCTCCGACGGTCACGTGATCAAGCTCCCGCCCGATCGCGGCGAAGGCCAGCAGTGGAACCGCAAGCCGGGCAATCTGTTCAGCAAAGTGCAGAAGATCCATATTGACCCGGCGGACGGCGGTGTCATTCGCGTCGAGCTTACGGAGAAGATGCCACCGATCGCGCCGCTCCAGGAAACGAAGTACGTCAAACACTTTCAGCTCCAGAGCAAACTGCTGTCGGAATTCTGGGGACGGCCAATGTACCTTGGCGCGATTGTCGTATTGCCGGAGGGATTCGAGGAGCATCCGCAGGCGCATTATCCCTTGCTCATTGAAGAAGGGCATTTTCCGCGAGATTTCACGAGCTTCCGCGCCGAACCGCCGGCGGCCGAGGCTAAGGGCCGCGAGCGACTGCAACAGCAATCTCAATACCGTCTATATCAGGACTGGACCTCGGGACGGCTGCCACACGTGATTCTCCTGCTCATTCAGCACGCGAATCCTTACTACGACGACAGCTACGCGGTGAACTCAGCGAACCTCGGCCCGTATGGCGACGCGATCGTGAAGGAGTTGATTCCCGAAGTAGAGCGCCGGTATCGTGCCATCGGCGAAAGCTGGGCGCGTGGGCAATTCGGCGGCTCGACGGGAGGCTGGGAGGTGGCAGCGCAGCAGGTGTTTTATCCCGACGAGTACAACTGGACCTACGCGATGTGTCCCGACCCGATAGATTTTCATGCCTACCAGATCGTGAACATCTATGACGATAAGAACGCGTTCTGGCAGGAAGGGCCGTTTGGTCGCGTGCCAAGGCCGGAGATGCGCACGCCATCGGGCCTGGTGGTGGCGGAGATGGAGCCGGCGGTGCGCAGGGAAGAGGTGATCGGGAGCAAGGGACGGTCGGCCGAGCAGTTCGCGATCTGGCAGGCAGTGTTCAGCCCCGCCGGCAAAGACGGCTACCCGCAGCCGATCTGGGACGCTAACACGGGCGTGATCGATAAGAACGTTGCCCAGTACTGGCAGCAGCACTTTGACCTGGACTACATCATGCAGCGCGATTGGGCGACGCTCGGTCCCAAGCTGGCGGGCAAAATGCACTTTACCGCCGGCGATATGGACACGTGGTATCTGAACAACGCAGTGCGCATGTTCCAGGAATTTCACGACAGCGCGAAGAATCCGTACCGAGTGGCGGATTTCGAGTACGGCTGGCGTGAGCCGCACTGTTACACCGGCGGCAACGGCTTGCCCCCGGAGGAGCGGCGCGGGGCGTTTCTGCAGCGCATGGTCACGCAGTTTGCCGAGCGGGTGGAGAAGACCGCGCCCAAGAACTCGGACTTGACCTGGAAATATTAAACGCCGTCGCTGAGCGAGTGCGATGAGTCGGGAAGAGAAGGCTCTTTGACGAGGGCCCCGCTGCGCGCTGCGCGCATGCATTCAGCCGCGAGATTGACGATCCGCCGGGCTGCGTGTTTCGCGCTGATTCCGCGACTGTGAATGTTTGATATGAGGTTGCGATCGGCGTCTGAATGACCGCCGCGCGGCTGGTAGGCCATGTATGCGGAGAGGCTGTCGGCCGCACTCATGCCGGGACGCTCGCCGATCAGCAAAACCACGATTCGCGGACGCAACAGCTCGCCAACATGGTTCATCGCGCCGACGCGGCATTGATGCACGACAAATGGCCGGCCCAAGCGCCAGCTTCGGTCTTGTGCTTCGCGGACGAGGAGCGGCAATAACGCCGGAACCTGCACGGCGACGGCTTCGGCGGATAGGCCATCACCGATGACGATCTGCAGGTCAGCGCCGGCGCCACATTGTTCCGTAACCTGCTTCGCCGACGCCGCGTCGAGTTCGCGACCGAGTGCCGGGTTCAATAGAAATTCGGTCTTTGACCGGGCACGCGTGTGAACCTCGAGCAAATCCCAAGCGGCGATGAATTCGGGGCCGAAGTCAGCGGCGGGATCGAGGACGCGCCAGACGGCATCGCGGGCGCGGGCATGATCGGAACGCAGTTGAAGCTGGGTCGCGGTGGTATACGCAGACCCGGCACGTCCAACGAGCAATCGCGCCGGCGTGCGCTGGTGAATCAGTTGCAGCAAGTCGCCGTCGGGACCACGTTGAAGAGGATCGTTGTCACTCATGCGCTCTGGCCCAGGGTCGCATCAATTCCGCTGACCAGCCGACGCCGGAGTTGCGATTGTTCAATGGCAAGCCTGCTATTACTGAAAATTCCCATCTCCTCCAGCCATGCCGCGAATTCCGGCGCTGGTTGAAGGTTAAAGAGTTCGCGGATCGCGGCGGCATCGTGATAGCTGGTCGATTGATAGCCGAGCATGACGTCGTCGCCGCAGGGCACTCCCATAAAGTAATTGCACCCGGCGGCGGCGAGCAGCAGCATGAGATTGTCGGCGGAGTTCTGGTCAGCCTGCGCGTGGTTGGTGTAGCAGACGTCGCAACCCATGGGCAGCCCAAGCAGCTTGCCCATGAAATGATCCTCGAGGCCTGCGCGGATGATTTGTCGCTCGTCGGCGAGGTACTCAGGGCCGATGAATCCCACCACGCTATTAACGAGAAATGGATCGAACGCGCGGGCGACGCCATAGGCACGAGCCTCGAGCGTGACCTGGTCGATGCCGTGGTGCGCCTCGGCCGAAAGCGCGCTCCCCTGGCCGGTTTCAAAGTACATGAGATTGTCGCCGCTCCAACCGGAGCCGCGGCTCCGATGATGCTCGAGGACGCGCTCGCGGCCTTCCGACAACATAGCGAGCGAGACACCAAAGCTGCGATTGGCCGCCTCGGTGCCGGCAACGGACTGGAAGAGGAGGTCGACGGGAGCGCCCGCGTCCATTGCGGCGAGTTGGGTAGTAATGTGCGCCAGGCAGCAGGATTGGGTGGGAATGTTATACGCGCTGATGAGCCGATTAAGCGCGCTCAGAATCGCGCCAACCGAGTTGACGGAATCACCCGCCGGATTCACGCCGATGACCGCATCGCCGCAGCCGAAGAG
>JBOGLI010000758.1:0-1978 GCA_050746165.1 Terriglobales bacterium
GTGGTGGTGATAACGGGTGCATCGGCAGGGCTGGGACGCGCAATTGTGCGCGAGTTCGCAAAAAATGGCGCCGACATCGGCTTGATCGCCCGCGGCCGCGACGGGTTGGAAGCTGCTCGTCGCGAAGTGGAACGAGAGGGCGGCCGCGCACTCGTTCTCCCGTGCGATGTCTCGGATCCCAAGGCGGTCGAAGAGGCCGCCGACCGCGTCGAGCGTGAACTCGGGCCTATCGATATTTGGGTGAACAACGCCTTCGTGGGCACGTTTTGTGAGTTTACCGACCTGAAACCAGAAGAGTACAAGCGCGTCACCGACGTCACCTACCACGGCCAGGTCTGGGGCGCGCGGGCGGCGTTGAAGCACATGAAGCCGCGCGACCGCGGCGTGATCGCCAGCGTCGGTTCCGCGCTCGCCTACCGCAGCATTCCCTTGCAGGCGCCCTATTGCGGCGCCAAGCACGCCATCCGCGGATTCTACGGAGCGCTACGCTGCGAACTGCTGCACGGCAAAAGCAACATCAAAGTCACGGAAGTTCACATGCCGGCGCTGAATACGCCACAGTTCCGCTGGGTGCTGAACAAGATGCCGCACAAGGCGCAGCCGGTACCTCCGATCTTCGAGCCGGAGGTTGGCGCGCGCGCCGTTTATTACGCGGCGCATCACCCTCGCCGCGAGTTTTATGTCGGAGGATCGGCGGTCAAGGCGATTGTCGCCAACAAAGTCGCACCTGACGTGCTCGACCACTATCTCGCCAATTTCGGGTATGAATCGCAAATGGTCGCGGAGCCGAATCCACCGGACGCGCCCGTAAATTTGTGGGAACCGGTTCCCGGGGACCATGGCGCGCATGGCGTTTTCGACGCGCGCTCCTCCGGCGACAGCCCGCAGTTGTGGCTCGACACCCATCGCGGACTGATCGCGTTGGGCGTGCTCGGCATCGGCGTGATCGCGGGAGCCATTGCCGCCAAGCGCGCCGCGTAACTACCGTGTTTCGTGTCCCGTGTTTCGTGTCTCGTCTTGCGAGGTCGGATCCGGAACACGAAACACTGAACACCCATCACCCAGAGTCTTGATGGAAAAGACGCTGAAGGCGCAGCGGATGCAGAGGTTTTAGTTTGATTCCTCTGCGTCCTCCGCGTCGAAGCCCCGTGCCCAGATTGTCATTGCCCATCATTGCTTTTGCGGTTATGAATGATGGTCACGGAGCAACCGATGCCGACGAATCCGCCGAAAAAAAGCGCGCCAGCCAAATCCGCAACTAAGAAGAAGAGCACCGCTAAGCGTTCTCCAGCCAAAAAGACCGCCGCTAAGAAATCAGCCGCCGCTCCGAAGAAATCTGCAGGCAGTCGCAAAGACGACACACTCCAGAACGTCGCCCGCTCGATCGGCGCGACCCTCGGCTCGTTCGCCAAGAGCACGACGGATGCGCTGAAAGCGGCGAAACAGGTCCTTCCCAACCTGAAACATTCGGCGAAAGATACCGACTAGTTTCCCTCAGCGAGAACACGACTGTTCGGATTCGAACACCGCCTTCCCACCCCTGAACAGGGCCCCTGCCATTTCCACCCTCGGGCGTAGAATCCCCTTTAAGAACCAATAAGTTCCCGACCGACAGTGTGGCAACCGCCGTGCCTAGAAAAGGTCAGTCATGGATATCGTCCGGGAAAATTTCGCAGCTCAGCGGCGTCGCCGCCGGGTGATTTATGCCGTTATCGGGATTGTTGCAATCGTACTCGTGACCGTCGGCCTCTCGCGTTTGAAACCAGCCGCCCCTACCGTGGATCGCGGGACTGCCTGGGTTGATACCGTCAAGCGCGGCGCCATGCTTCGCCAGGTTCGCGGCCTTGGCACCCTCGTACCCATCGATATTCGCTGGATCCCCGCCCAGACCGATGGCCGCGTCGACAGCATTCCGGTCCTTCCCGGCGCGAAGGTGACGAAGGACACGATCCTGCTAACACTGTCGAATCCTCAACTC
>JBOGLI010000759.1:0-5487 GCA_050746165.1 Terriglobales bacterium
ATGAGTCATCACCACATACTTCCCGTCCCCGACGCTGCCGGTAAAACGCACGGCGCGAACGGCGAACCCAGGATCACCGGCTTCTTCACCGATTCCACGCTCTGCATCGGCTGCAAGGCCTGCGAAGTCGCATGCAAGGAGTGGAACGGCGTCAGCGCCGACGGCTACGACTTCAGCGGCCTTTCCTACGACAACACCGTCGCTGTCGGGCATTCGACCTGGCGTCACGTGAAGTTCGTCGAGAACACGCCGGTAGCAGGCATGGGCGGCAACGCTGGCGAGCAGATCACGTGGGAATTCTCCAGCGACGTCTGCAAGCACTGCGAGGTAGCCGGGTGCCTGGAAGCCTGCCCGACCGGATCCATCATCCGCACCGAATTCGGCGCCGTGTACGTCCAGCCCGACATCTGCAACGGCTGCTCGTACTGCGTGGTCGCCTGCCCCTTCGGCGTCATCCAGAAGAACGAGAAAGACGGACGCGCCTTCAAGTGCACCTTCTGCTATGACCGTCAGAAGGCTGGCCTGACACCCGCTTGCGCCAAAGCGTGTCCGACCGAGTCGATCATGTTCGGGCCGCTCGAGGACCTGCGCAAACACGCTCATGATCGCGTCGAACAACTGCACGAACAGGGCATGACCGACGCCAACGTGTACGATCCCACCGAGACCAGCGTCGAAGGGATCCATGCCTTCTTCCTCGTCCGCGGCGACGCCCGCGCTTACAACCTGCCGCCTAAGCCGGAAGTGCCCGTCATCTATACCAAGCAGGGTTGGAAGTCCGCGGCAATCGGATCGGGCATGCTGCTGGCGGGCGCCATCATGGCCTTCGCTGTGAGCCGCGGCGGAACACCGCGCCGCAACAGGAGCCGCCGATGAGCACGTCGTGCGACCCGAAAGCTGTACTTCGTATTCCGTATCTCGTATTTCGGCCCCGACATACGGAATACGAAATACTAAATACGATCCGCTGGAGCCGCCGATGAGCACCAACCCGCAGCAGCCGGCTGAGAAAACGCCGCGTCCATCCGAAGCGCGGTTGGTCGAGTTGCGCGAGGAAGCGCTGGGTCGCGGCCGCATCGACGCGCTCGGCATCCGTCCGCCCGGTGCTCCCTTCCCGCAGGCTTCTCCGGAGACCGGTTACTACGGCACCCCGCTGCTGAAGGAGCCGCAGTGGACCTGGCAAGTGCCGCTGTACTTCTTTGTCGGCGGCGCGGCGGGATCGGCGGGCGTGGTCGCAGCGCTGGCTGACTGGATCGGCGACGACTACGAACTCGCCAAAGACGCGCGCTGGCTCGCCATGGGCGGCGCGATGTTATCGGGCGCGCTCTTGACCTGGGATCTCGGCCGCCCCTCGCGTTTCCTGAACATGCTGCGCGTCTTCAAAATCCAGAGCCCGATGTCGGTGGGCGCATGGGTCCTGACGGCCTTCGGCGCCTTTAGCACCGCAACCAAGTTCGCCGACTTCGTTCGCGACCGCCTGGGCAATTCCGTTCCCGTGAAGCTGATCTCGGGCATGGCGAACCTGGGCGCGCTCGGCTTCGGCATGCCTCTGCACAACTACACCGGCGTGCTCATCGGCGCGACAGCGGTGCCCGTCTGGAACCACAAGATCAAGACCCTGCCGCGCCATTTCGGCATGTCGGGCCTGCAATCGTGCGTCAGCCTGCTCGAACTGATGGGGCACGAGGAGAGCACGGCGCTCAACCTGCTCGGCCTTTTCAGTGCGGGGATGGAGACCTACGAAGGCTTCAGCATCGAACGCGAGAGCGACCGCGCGCTCGACCCGCTCAAGCACGGCTCATCCGGATGGATTACCCGCGCCGGGGGACTCCTCTCCGGCCCGATTCCATTGGCTCTGCGGCTGATCGGATGGAAAGCTCCGCAACTGCGGCGCGCCGCCGCCATGTGCGGCGTCGCCGGGTCGCTGCTGACGCGCTACGGTTGGATGCGGGCCGGCCACGCCTCCGCGCGCGACTGGCGCCTGCCACTGGAAATCGGCACAGGGCACGAGGCACAAGGCACGCGGTTGAATGTACCCGGAGAACAAAGCAAGCACCTTGAGCCTTGAGCCTCGTGCCTATGCCTTTACGCCGCGATACAGTCCCGCAATCCCGAATGTATACGGCGTCCAGGTAACGTTCGTGAATCCGGCGGCGCGCATGCGCGTGAGCATTTCGTCAGGAGACGGAAACCGCGCCACCGATGCGGGCAGATACGCGTAAGGCCCACTCACCCCAGAAATCATCGTCCCTATCTTCGGCAGCACGTGGCGGAAGTAAAAACGATAGGCCACGCCGAACAGACCCTTCGGCTCGCCGAAGTCGAGGATGCCAACTTCTCCGCCTGGCTGCAGCACGCGGGCGATCTCGCGCAGGCCGGCATCGTAATCGGCGAGATTGCGGAAGCCGAACGCCGACGTGACCAGATCGAAGCTCTGGTCGGGCAACGGAAGGTTCAAGGCATCCGCCTCCAGCCACGCGACCGGGCGCTTTCCCGACTTCTGGGCCGCCCGCACCAGCATGGGATGAGCAAAATCGGCGCCCACGAAGCGTGTGGGACCGGCTGCCCTCAGCCGGTCCAATCCCGCGCGCTTCACCAGCGCAAACGTCATGTCGCCGGTGCCGCAGCACAGGTCAAGAACACACGCATCTGGGCGGCGCAAAATGTGCGTAAAGGTCCGCGCCGTGCGCCACCACCACAGGCGGTCCACATTCATCGAGAGGAGATGGTTGGCGAGGTCGTAACGCGGCGCAATGGTGCTGAACATCTCGCGCACCGCCGCCGCCGCGGAGCTCGCATCGTGCGCGCCGGTGGGAGCGGCGCCCGTGACCGATTCTTCATTTTTCATTTTCGATTTTTCATTTTGCGTCGTCGTGTCCGGCATTACGTGCGCCCTCAAATGAAAAATGAAAATTGAAAATTGACAAATTATTTTCCCGACAAATACCGCAGCTCTTCCACCGCCTGGATCACCGCCGGCTGCGGCACATCGCTGGCGATTTCCACGCGGCCGATCTGCACGGGAAGGACGAAGTGCACCACGCCATCCAGAGTTTTCTTGTCGGCCGATAGCCGGCGTGCGATTTTCTTGCCGCGCACTTCCACCTTCGGCAGCGGCGCCAGCGCCAGTACCGCCGAGATGATCTTCCGCGCGGTATCGCTGTCGGTCCGCTGCATCGCCGCCGCGATCATCGACGCCGCCACCATGCCCCACGCCACCGCCTCGCCGTGGAGGAATTGCTTGTAGCCGGTTTCGACCTCCAGCGCGTGTCCAACCGTATGCCCGAAATTCAGGATGCGCCGCAGGTCGCCCTCGCGCTCGTCGGCGGCAACCACGTCGGCCTTCACGCGGATCGCTTCCGTGATCAGCCACTCCAGCGTGGCGGGGTCCTTCTGCAGGATGCGTTCGTGGTTTTGCTCGATGAACTGAAAGATGTCCGGCCGCCGGATGATGCCGCACTTCAGCGCCTCGTATAGACCGGCGCGAAACTCGCGGTCGGGCAGGCTGGAGAGCGCCGCCGGATCGACAAACACGGCGCGCGGTTGGTGGAACGTTCCCAGCAGGTTTTTTCCCTCGCTCAGGTCCACGCCGGTCTTGCCGCCGATCGAGGCATCCACCTGCGCCAGCAGCGTCGTCGGCACCTGCACGACGTCGATGCCGCGCATATAGATCGACGCGAGGAATGCCGCCACGTCCCCGACAACACCACCGCCAACCGCCAGCACCGCCGATTTCCGGTCGGTCCCGCGGCGCACCAGTTTGGTCGCGAGGTCGCCGACGGTGGAGAGCGTCTTGTGCTTCTCTCCATCCTGCATGGTCACGATGGTGCTCGCCAGCCCGGCCTCAGTTAACGACTGCGTGATGGTTGTGGCGAACAGCTTCTCTACGTTCGGATTGGTGACGATCACGTAACGCGAATGGTCGGGCACGCGCTCGCGGAGTTGCGCGCCCAATTTATTCAACAACCCGGATTCGATGATGGCGGGATAAGGGCGTCCGGGAATTTGCACTTCGACGACGGGCACCTTTCGATGATACCAAGCCTGCGCCCGTGAAGCAGAAGTAGCCGCGGGAATCGCCACGGAGGACCCGGGGGACAGAGAGGGGGAGTTTCAAAAACCTCTGTGTCCTCCGTGTCCTCTGTGGCAATTCCCTGCGGTGAAGAGCGCTCCCTCGTATAATGGCGCACCATGAGAGCTCATCGAGGGGAGGTGGACTTCGTTGTCATCGGCGCCGGCATTGCCGGGCTGCGTGCTGCTGTCGAATTGGCCGACGCCGGGCGCGTGCTGGTACTGGCAAAGAAAGAAGTCACCGAGTCCGCAACGCAGTACGCGCAGGGCGGAATCGCCGCCGCGCTCAGTGACGAAGACGAGATCTCGCTTCACCTGCAGGACACGCTCAGCGCCGGCGACGGCCTGTGCAACGTCGATGCGGCGAAAATCCTCGTCGAAGAAGGCCACACCCGGATCGAGGAACTCATCGCCTGGGGCACCGAGTTCGACCGCACCGGCAGCAAACTGGCGTTCACCCGCGAGGGCGCGCACAGCCGCAACCGCGTCCTGCACGCGCATGGCGATTCCACTGGCCGCGAGATCGGCCGCGCCCTCTACCTGAAAGCCTCCGCGCTCAAGAACGTGGCCATCCGCGAGTTCGAACTGGCCACCGGTTTGTGCGTCGAGGACGGCCAGGTCACCGGCATCTCCGTCTTGAACGAACAGGGGGAGCGCCACCGGATCGGCGCTTCGGCCGTTCTGCTGGCCACCGGCGGCTTCGGGCAAGTATATCGTGAGACGACCAATCCCGCCGTGGCCACCGGCGACGGCGTCGCCATGGCGTATCGTGCCGGGGCCTCCGTCAGCGACATGGAATTCGTGCAGTTCCATCCCACCGCGCTGTACCTGAAGAACGCGCCGCGTTTTCTGCTTTCGGAAGCGTTGCGCGGAGAGGGCGCGGTCCTGCGCAACATGGAGATGGTGCGCTTCATGCCCAAGTACCACGATCTCGCCGAGCTTGCGCCCCGGGACGTGGTGGCCCGCGCGATCGCGCACGAACTCGAAGTCGTCAATTCGCCCAATGCCGTCGTCTATCTCGACATGACGCACCTGAGCGGGCGCAAGCTGCGCGAGCGTTTCCCGCGCATCTACGAAACCTGCCTGAAATACAACGTGGACATCACCGACGAGATGGTGCCCGTCCGTCCCGCCGCGCATTATGCGATGGGCGGCGTTCGTACCGATCTTGAGGGCCGCACCTCATTGCAGAATCTCTTTGCCGCCGGCGAGGCCGCCTGTACCGGCGTCCACGGTGCCAACCGACTGGCCAGCAATTCCCTGCTCGAAGGCCTGGTCTTTGGCGCGCGCGCCGGAAGGACCATGCGCGAATCCTTGCGCGAACATGCCGCCGGCAAGGGCGATCCGGAGCCCGGCGCCCCGTCGTTTGCGCCTTCCGCGGCACAACTAGCGGCGCAGATTCGCGAGATCGCATGG
>JBOGLI010000760.1:0-4985 GCA_050746165.1 Terriglobales bacterium
GCTGGCTGCCCTTGTGATTTAGTATTCAGCGCTCGCGGATTATGTTCCCCGAATCGGCGCATTCCTGAATCTTCCCGCCGGCTTCCGAATCAGAGTCTCTCAAGTGGCGTAACTTTCCCCAGCATTCTGTGTTTGTTATCGACTGAGTACCCGGACCTTCCTTCGACATCATGACTTACGTTCGATTGCAGCGGATGGCGGTTTTTGTCCTGGCACTTTTGTTGCCTTCGGCCCTGGGGTTCGCGCAAACTCCGCCCGCACGATCCACAGCCGTGACCATCGTCGTCATCGACGATAAGAACGCACCTCTTGCCGGCGCGACCGTCGAAACACAGACCGGAACGGCAGCGGCAGCGTCGATGGCGACGCACGCCGACGGCAAAGCTACGCTCGCGGTCCCCGCCGCGTCCACGATTTCTGTCACGGTCAGCAAGCCGGGATATTTAACAAATCAAACTTCGATCACGGCACTTGCGGAACCTCAAACCATCGATGTCGTACTGACCCCGGCCGGTCTCAGCAAACAGGAAGTGAACGTCTCGGCTTCGGCGGAAAGCCCGACCGAAGAAAGTTCCGCGGGCACGCAGACGATCTCGGGCGCGAAAGCGAAGCAGGCGCCGGGACGCCCCGCGACTCTCAAAGACGCGCTCCCGCTCGTGCCCGGGGTGACCAAGGCGCCTGACGGCAGCGTGCAGATTTCAGGCGCGGGCGAAAGTCACAGCGCGCTGCTGGTCAACGCGGTGAATGTCACCGACCCCGCTACGGGAGAATTCGGGATTGGCGTTCCCATCGACAGCGTCGACAAAGTTTCGGTAACCGAGACACCGTACCTGGCGGAGTATGGCCGCTTCACCGCCGGCGTGGTTTCGGCGGAAACGCGTCGCGGCGGCGACAAGTGGATCTGGAGCCTGAACGACCCGCTGCCCGACTTCCGCATCCACGGCCCGCGGCTCAACGGCATCCGCGACGCCGCGCCCAGGCTGAATTTCAGCGGCCCGATTATTGCCAATAAGCTGTACTTTCTCGAGGGCTCCGAGTACCTGCTCGACAAGCACGAGGTCTACACCCTTCCGTATCCGAACAACGTGACGCGATCGCAGGCATTCAATTCCTTCAGCCAGTTGGACTGGATCGTTTCGCCGACCCAGACGCTCACCTTCAGCTATCACCTGGCGCCGCACTCGTTGAGCAATGCCGGCCTGAATTTCTTCAATCCCACGAACGTTACGCCGAATGTCAACCTCCATGAGTCCACCGGGACGGTGATCGACCGCCTGCAAATCGGCGGAGGCGTGCTCGACAGCACCTTCGCAATGACCCGCTACAGCGGCTCGGTCGATCCCCATGCGGCCGGCGATATGATCGTCGCGCCCACAGGGAACTCGGGCAATTACTTCAGCCAGCAGTCGCGGCTCTCCACACGGTTCCAGTGGATCGAGAATTACCAGCCGCGCCGCTTCCATTTCCTTGGCGACCATATTCTTCAGTTCGGAACGGAAGTTGCACACGCCGAAAACGATGGCGCCTTCAACGCCCATCCGGTGCTGATCAACGATGCCGCGGGCGCGCTTGTACAGCGCATCGACTTCACCGGCGGCAGCCGCTACGCGGTCTCCGACCTTGAACCCGCCGCTTACGCGCAAGACCACTGGCTGGTCACTCCGCACCTCGCGCTCGATTTCGGAGCGCGCCTGGAAGGCCAGACGATCACGTCCACAACCCGCGTCGCGCCGCGGTTCGGCTTCGCGTTCAATCCGGCGCGCAGTTCGAAGACAACGTTCCGCGGCGGCATCGGCGTGTTCTACCAGTCTGTACCGCTCGATGTGTACGCCTTCGACAGTTACCCGCAACGCACGGTGACGACCTTTGGCGCTAACGGACTCCCGGTTGGGCTTCCCGTCCCATACCTGAACCTCACCAGCCAGGCGGCGGTCGCCGGATTTCCCTTCATTGACCGGGAAGCGAAGATTGGAAATTTCGCGCCATTTAGCGTCGCCGGGGATATCGAGATCGATCAATCGATCAATCGCCTGTTATCGGTACGCTTCAAGTACTTGCAGAGCCTGGCTCGCGACCAGGTGACGCTATCTCCGGAGACGCTGCAAGGACAGAGTGCGATCGTGCTCGGTTCTTCCGGCGAGGCACGCACGCGCGAGTTCGAGTTCACCAGCCGCATCGGGCCCGACAGCCGCCGGCAGCTCTACTTTTCCTACGTACGGCAGAGCGCGAAGGGCAACATCAACGACGCAGCGGCCTATCTCGCCAATCTTCCCTTCCCGGTTGTGAGAAATAACCTCTCGGCAAGCCTGCCGGGCGAACTTCCTAACCGGTTCCTGCTTTGGGGGACCTATTCCCTTCCCAAACAATTCACAGTCATTCCGAAGGTTGAAGTTCGCAACGGATTCCCTTACCAGTCCACCAACGTCTTCCAGCAGTTCGTTGGCATGACTGGCGCGCAGAGCCGGTTCCCGCGCTACTTCTCGCTCGACCTCCGAGTCTCGAAGGACATCAAGATTGGGAAGAAACACGCCATACGCATTTCCGGTACGGTGCTCAACCTGACCAACCACTTCAATCCACTCGAGGTGCACTCGAACATCGCCGACCCCGCTTATGGCACCTTCTTCGGAAACTACAACCGCAAGGTGTACATGGACTTCGATTTCCTGTATTGACGGTCTGCCGGGCTCTCCAGCCTTTTTAGCAGTTGCGGTGGTATTTTTGTTGGGTGATGAAGCAGGACGACAAAATCCGCTCACTTGCAACACGGTATCGAATCGAAAAAACCAGCCATTTTCGCCT
This sequence comes from Terriglobales bacterium, assembly GCA_050746165.1. Classification (GTDB taxonomy): domain Bacteria; phylum Acidobacteriota; class Terriglobia; order Terriglobales; family Acidobacteriaceae; genus DAISJI01. The sequence continues at coordinate 2,803 of JBOGLI010000760.1, forward strand.
CAAGGACTACGATCCGGGCGACACTGCCGGGCTTCGCCCGCAATTTAAGGAGGAGGCCGAGGCGCTCCTGCGGCGCTCCACCGAACGGGTCGCCGAACTTCAGGACCTGCTTTACGCGCAGGACCGCTGGGCCCTCCTGCTGATTTTCCAAGCGCTTGATGCGGCCGGTAAGGACGGCACGATCAAGCACGTGATGAGTGGCGTCAATCCACAGGGGTGTCAGGTCTATTCGTTTAAGGCGCCTTCAGCCGAGGAACGCGATCACGACTTCCTGTGGCGCACCTCGCGCCTGCTTCCCCGGCGCGGCGATATCGGAATTTTCAACCGGTCGTATTACGAGGAAGTGCTCGTTGTGCGCGTTCATCCCAAGCTGCTCGACGCCGAACGCCTGCCCAAGGCCTGCGTCTCCGACAAAATCTGGAAGGAGCGCTTCCACGACATTTCCAACTTCGAGCGCTATGCGACGCGCAACGGCATCGCGATCCGCAAGTTTTTCCTGCACGTCAGCAAGCGAGAGCAGAAGCGCCGCTTTCTCGCCCGGCTGGATAAACCGGAGAAAAACTGGAAGTTCTCGGCGGCCGACGTTGCTGAACGCGAATATTGGGACGATTACCAGGACGCCTACGAGGACGTGATCCGCCATACCGCTACCGATTACGCGCCATGGTTCGTGGTGCCCGCCGACCACAAGTGGTTTACGCACCTGGTGGTGTCGTCGGCGATTGTCCATGCCCTTGAGCAGATGGATCTTGCGTATCCGACGGTGACGAAAGAGGAGCGCCGCGCGCTGGCTCTCGCCCGCCGCAAGCTGGAAGGTCACTGACTTCGGTTTATATCGTTTCGCAGAACAGCATAACTTGGCTGTTATGGGAAGCGGGAAAATGCGGTAAGCTGCTACTTCCCTATGTCTGCCGGCGAAGCCAAGCCGCGAAAGTCCGATCCAATCGGCGAGACCGAGGAGCGCCTTCGACTCGCCATGGACGTTGCGGGCATCGGAGCGTGGGACTGGGACCTCAAGACGGGCCGGGTGGTGTGGAGCGGCGATCAGGAAAAACTTTTTGGACTGCCCAGTGGCGCTTTTCGCGGTGACTTCGAGACCTTTCTCGACCTCGTTCATCGCGAGGACGTCGTCGGATTGCAGAGTCGCACCGCTGGCGCACTGGCTGACCATCTCACCGAGCATCGCGACGAGTTCCGCATCGTCCGCCCGGACGGCGCCGTGCATTGGATGGTCGCCAACGCCCGCATTCTTTACGACTCTGATGGAACGCCGGCGCGCATGATTGGCGTCAACCTTGACGTCACCGATCGTAAGCAGGCGGAGCAGGCCCTGCGACAGAGCGAACGTCTGGCTGCCACCGGACGTCTGGCCGCCACCATCGCGCACGAACTCAATAACCCACTGGCTTCTTTGACGAACATTCTGTTCCTGCTGCAGACGCAGCTCTCCGCGTCGGACGAGACGCGCGCCCTGCTCACGGTCGCGCAGGAAGCGCTGGCCAGGATGACGCGCATCGTGCAGCAGACGCTCGCGTTTCATCGCCAGTCCGCCGAGGCGGTTCCGCTTCGCATGACTGAATTGCTCGACAGCGTCCTGGCATTACTGGAACCGCGCCTGCGGGCGCAGCGCATCCAGGTGGTGCGCCGATTCGAGGGCGAGTCGCCGGTACACGGCTTCCCTGCCGAACTTCGCCAGGTCTTCTCCAACCTGCTGGTCAATGCGGCCGAATCGATGGGCGAGCGCGGCTTCATCGTTCTTCATGTCTTCCCTTCCTGTGACTGGCCGCGCGAACAGCGTGGCACGCGGGTAGTGATTGCCGACAACGGCAGCGGAATCCCCCGGAACATTCGCTCTCGCATCTTCGATCCTTTCTTCACCACAAAAGGAGAGAAAGGCAGCGGCGTCGGCCTGTGGGTCAGCTCGGGCATTATCGCCAAGCACAGCGGCACGATGCGAGTGTGGTCGCGTACCGGGCGCGCACCTACCGGAACGGCATTCTCTGTCTTCCTGCCGGATGTAAGCGCCCAGCCCGCAACCGCAGAGCGCAAGCACGTTCGGACCGAACGATTGCCGGTGCAGATGGGTTTGAACTTGCGCCACAGCGGATAGTGCTGAGTGCTTAGTGCTGAGAAAATACATTTCACGCCAAAGTCGAAGTACATTCCCATGCTCGGCACTCAGC
>JBOGLI010000761.1:0-2568 GCA_050746165.1 Terriglobales bacterium
GGCCCGCACGATTCTCGGCCGTGGTTCCGCGTGTTCGCCGAGGCCGTGGCCAAACGCAGTGGCCGCCGCGTCCGTCCCACACCCATGAAAGCCTCGCGCTGATGCCGCGCCGCACCGACATCCAGAAAATCATGATCCTGGGCGCGGGCCCGATCGTGATCGGGCAGGCGTGCGAGTTCGACTATTCGGGCACGCAGGGTTGCCGCGCGCTCAAGTCGCTCGGCTTCGACGTCGTGCTGCTGAACTCGAACCCGGCCACGATCATGACCGATCCCGAGTTCGCCGACCGCACCTACATCGAGCCGCTCACCAAGGAATACCTGGAAGAAATCATCCGCATTGAATCGGAGATGTCGGAGGGCAAAGGCTTCGCCCTTCTGCCGACGGTCGGCGGACAGACGGCGCTCAACCTCGCCGTCGAACTCGCCGACGGGCAGGTGCTGGAAAAATACAACGTCCAGCTCATCGGAGCGCAGCTCGGAGCCATCAAGAAGGCCGAAGACCGCCTGATGTTCAAGGACGCGATGCAGAAGATCGGCCTTGAGGTCCCGCGCTCGGCGCTGGTCAATAACCTGAAAGACGGGATGGATTTCGCCGCCAAGATCGGCTTCCCGGTCATCCTGCGCCCGTCGTTCACTCTCGGTGGCAGCGGCGGCGGCATCGCCTATAACCGCGAGGAACTCCTGGAACTGCTGGCTCGCGGTATCGATCTATCGCCGGTGCACGAAGTGCTGATTGAAGAATCCGTACTCGGCTGGAAGGAGTACGAATTCGAGGTGATGCGCGACGTTAAGGACAACGTCATCATCATCTGCTCGATCGAGAACTTCGATCCGATGGGCGTGCACACCGGCGAGTCGATTACAGTCGCCCCAGCGCAGACGCTCACCGACCGCGAATTCCAGCGCATGCGCGATGCGTCGATCGCCGTCATTCGCGAGATCGGCGTCGAGACCGGCGGCTCCAACATTCAATTCGCGGTTGATCCGAGCACCGGACGGATGGTGGTGATCGAGATGAACCCGCGCGTGTCACGCAGCTCGGCCTTGGCGAGCAAGGCGACGGGGTTCCCGATTGCGAAAATCGCGGCGAAACTCGCCGTCGGCTACACGCTCGACGAGATTCCCAACGACATCACACGCAAGACACCCGCCTGCTTCGAGCCGACGCTCGATTACGTGGTCGTCAAAATTCCCAAGTGGCAGTTCGAAAAATTCCCCGGCGCCGACGAGAACCTCGGGCCGCAGATGAAATCGGTCGGCGAAGTGATGGCGATCGGCCGCACGTTTAAAGAGGCGATGCTCAAGGCCGTTCGTTCGCTGGAGACCGGAAGGAAAACGGGCAGCGAAGAGATCGAACCGAAGATCCTGACGCAGCGCCTGGTCACGCCGCATCCCGAACGCCTGAGTTACGTGCGTTACGCGCTGCGCGAAGGCATGAGCATCCGCGAGCTGCACCAGATGACCGGTATCGATCCCTGGTTCCTCTACCAGCTCAAGGACATCACCGACGTGCAGCACGCGGTCGAGAAGGTCGCCGCCGACGAGGCCTCGCCCGAACTGCTGCGCGACGCCAAGCGCGCCGGCCTCTCCGATAACCGGCTCGCCTACACCTGGAACCTGCGCAACGGCTCGGGCGCGGCGGAAAAAGTTCGCCAGATCCGCAAGCTGCGCGGCGTCACGCCGGTGTACAAGCACGTCGATACCTGCGCCGCCGAATTCGAGAGCTACACGCCCTATCTTTATTCGACGTATGAAGAAGAGGACGAGGCGCCGCCGACCGACAAGAAAAAGGTCATCATCCTCGGCGCCGGGCCAAACCGCATTGGGCAGGGAATCGAGTTCGATTACTGCTGCTGCCACGCCTCCTTCGCGCTGCGCGACGACGGTTACGAGACCATCATGATCAACTGCAACCCTGAGACGGTCTCCACCGATTACGACACCAGCGACCGTCTCTACTTCGAGCCGCTCACGCTCGAAGACGTACTGGCCGTTTACGAGCACGAAGCGGCGAGCGGCGCGCCCATCGGGATGATCGTGCAGTTCGGCGGGCAGACGCCGCTCAACCTCGCATTGCCGCTGAAAGCCGCCGGCGTTCCGATTATCGGCACCTTGCCGTAGTCGATCGATCTTGCCGAAGATCGCAAACGATTTGGCAAGCTGCTCGATGAATTGAAAATCCCCCAACCTCCCGGCGCGATGGCCACTTCGATCGAAGAAGCGGTGGAAGGGGCAAGACGCATCGGCTTCCCGGTGCTGGTGCGGCCGTCGTATGTCCTCGGCGGACGCGCCATGGTAATCGCGTACGACGAAGACTCCGTCATCCAGTACATGCGCCAGGCGGTTGAATATTCGCAGGACCGCCCGGTGCTGATCGACCACTTCCTCGAATCAGCAGTGGAAGTCGATGTCGATTGCCTTTCCGACGGCGAGGACGTCGTCATTGGCGGCATCATGCAGCACATCGAGGAGGCCGGCATCCATAGCGGCGATTCCTCCTGCGTGCTGCCTTCGGTCGATCTGTCGGATGAAGTGCTGAAGACGCTGCGAGAGTACAGCTTCCGCC
>JBOGLI010000762.1:0-3570 GCA_050746165.1 Terriglobales bacterium
GCCGACGATAGCATCGCAGGTTGCCGGATTTTCGGTGAGACTTCTTAAGGCCCGCAAAGATGAGCCGACGATGACCGTCACGGGCGCGCACGCCTACAACTTGACTGTCGATCGCGCTCGCTTGCAAGCGATTTTCGACGAAGCCGGCCGCCGCGATCTGGTCGTGCCCACGTCCGTGGACGGAGCCCCCGTCGCGGTGCGCATTCCTCGCCAGGTGATTGCCCGCTACGGTACTTGCCCGGGCCGGTCGAGCGCGGCTGCGAATGTGGCAACACCTCCGCCTGCGACGACCGCATACGACAACTGCCTAATCCTTCGAGAAGGCCCAAGCCCGGAGATCAATGTGCCGTCGAACATCGATCTTTCCCAGCTGTCGGAGATCGGCCTGGAGCTGGCGGGCATGACGCACGACCAAGCGCACCAGTTCCTCACGAAAGTGAACTGGAAGTCGATGCTGGGAGTTTCATTCCCTCGTTTCACGCGCTCCTACCAGGCCGTCACCGTCAACGGCGTTCCCGGCTCGCTTCTGAACTTGGCGGGCCGACGTGGACCGAACTACGCATTGTTCTGGGCGAAGGACGGGATCGTATATTCCCTGACCGGGTACGGCGATTCCGGTGAGGCCACCAAACTTGCCGAATCGCTGAACTGACCGGAGCAGCTTTCTGAACGCAACCGATCAACCTGCCGTCCGCACCGAAGGGCTACGCAAGGTCTTCGGCACTAAAGTCGCCGTGCGCAACCTATCCTTGAGCGTTAATCGCGGAGAGATCTTCGGATTCCTCGGACCCAATGGCGCGGGAAAGAGCACGTCAATCAAGATGCTCCTCGGTCTGGTCCGGCCCACCGGAGGCGAGGCATTCGTGCTCGGTCATCCCTCGACCGATGTGGAGGTCCGCAGAAGGATCGGTTTTCTGCCGGAGAGCTTCCGGTTTTACGAATGGATGACTCCCGACGAACTCCTCATCTTGCACGGACGCCTATGCGGCGTCACAGCAACGCAACTGCGCGACCGGGTTCCAGCGCTCATCGACCTGGTCGGACTCACTCCTCATCGGGGCAAGAGACTGCAGGCGTTCTCCAAAGGCATGCTGCAACGGATCGGGCTCGCCCAGGCGCTCGTCCACGAGCCAGACGTGATTTTCCTCGACGAGCCCACCTCCGGCCTGGATCCGATGGGTCGTCGTCTGGTGCGCGACATTATCCGCGCACAGCGTGACCGGGGCGCGACCGTCTTTCTCAATTCGCACCTGCTCAGCGAAATCGAAATCACCTGCGATCGCGTGTGTTTCATCCGGGAAGGCGAGGTCGTTGCCAGCCACGACCTGCGGACCATGTCCGACGGTGAGATCAGCGTCCACGCTTCCGTGCGTAATCTCTCGGAGGCGGCAATAGCTGGCGTCGCTCAATGGGGCGTGGTTGCCGATGTCGATGATGGCCGGCTCACGGTCAAAGTCACATCCAACGAAGCGCTCCCGCATCTTCTCCGACATCTGATTTCGTCGGGCGCAGACGTGTACGAGTTCACGCCGAAACGCGTGTCGCTCGAAGAGATGTTCGTCAGCATCATGGGCGAGGATCGGGGATTGTAATGGGCATGTGGATCATGGCCGGAGTGACCTTCCGCGAAGCCGCGCGCCGCAAGATTCTGTGGACCGCGCTGATCCTAGGCTTGGGCTTCCTGGCGGTGTTCGCCATCGGGCTGCGAATCCAGATTGCCGATTCGAACGCGCGCATGGTGCCTCCGTTCTTGCGTTACCAGATTCTCGATAGCATGCTGCTGGTCGGCCTCTACACCGTCGACCTGCTCGCGGTGGTAATGACCATCCTGACCTCGGTCGATTCGATCGCGGGCGAGATATCGTCCGGAACAATCGACGCCATCGCCACCAAGCCTCTCCCGCGTTGGCAAATATTGATCGGCAAATGGTCGGGATTCGCAGCGATGATCGCCGCGTATGTCCTGCTCATGTTCGGCGGCACGATCGCGGTCGGCTACTGGGCCGGAGGAGTGGTTCCACAGCATGCGATCATCGGGGCGCTTTTGGTCTATCTGGAATGTCTGCTCGTACTGACCGTCAGCTTTCTGTTCGGCACCTGGTTTTCCGCGCTCACCAATGGGGTGGTGGTTCTCGGTCTATGCGGGTTGGCATTCATGGGCGGCTGGCTGGAACAGATGAGCGGGTTTACCGAAAGCGCGCGCCTGGTGCTGCTGGGCGTGATTTCCAGTCTCATCATGCCGAGTGAGGCAATCTGGCGACGGGCGGCATACGAAATGCAGTCGCCGATCGCCGGATCGTTGCCGTTTTCCCCTTTCGCCAATATCTCGGTGCCCAGCGGAGTAATGATCGGTTACGCGGGAGTCTATTTGTTGATCGCCATGGCCATCGGCGTTTACCACTTTCACCGGCGCGACCTCTAGTGGGGAAGCCACCCCGGTCTGGGGGTGGCTTGGACTGTAGACTATGCGATCGAGCGAATCAGAACCGGTCACGATCTGAGGTCCCAGGACGCACGGGGCGCACGTTTCGCGCGTGTACCTCGCGCGTCTGCTGAAACTGTCCTTCGCCACGACGGGATTCCGCAGCCCGGTACTGCCCGGCGGGTTCGTGACGATCCTGGCCTTGTACATCGTCTTTTCGGGACCACGCGTTTAAGAAGCTGCTGTTCCAATCACCGCGATCAGCACGCGTCTGTTCAGATGGACTCTCACTTCCGCGAAAAGTCCTAGCGTAGTCGCCGTGATTCGAAGCCAAAGCGACGTTCGGAGTTTGCCGTGCTGCGCTGTCTCGGTCGTGTTGCTTGGGTTGCGCCAACGCCGCACCACTTGTCATCACCAGTACAGCTAATGTCGCTGCGAGTACGTTCATGCGTTTCATAGGGCACCTCTGCCTGATTAGATCGACGGCACGGGGAAACAGCGTGAAGACTCGGTAACGGTGGTGTAAAACCTTTGTGGCGCATGTAAAGATGCTCAGGTTTGGTCCCTACGTATAGCCGTCACCGCATGAATGCAGGTCGATTTCGCAATCGCAGTAACGCCGACATGGACGTACCCTCGCCAATCGCGCATGAACGGCAACGTACCGCGGGCGAGCCGCTAGGGTGGCAGCAAGCGGCAGATGCGAATGCCTGCGAAATCTGGCCTCGCAGGCCTATGATATTTTGAACCGATTGCCGTCGAGGAGCCCTCATGCAAAAAGCTTGTGTAGTTCTCGTATTGATTGTGGCGCTGCTGGCGATGTCAACGCCCGCACTTGCACAGCAGTCTTCCAGCACTGGTCCCTACAAAGTGCTCAAGACGGTCAAGGCCGGTGGCGAAGGCGGCTTCGATTACATCTTCGCCGACGTCAAAGGACGTCGCCTGTACGTGCCGCGTGGCGCTCCCACGGGTCTGATGGTTTTCAATCTCGACACTTTGGAATCGGTGGGCACGATTGCTGACGCGCACGCCGGGGGCGCGACCGTGGATCCCAAGTCCCACCACGGCTTCTCGACTACGAAGCCGATCACCATGTGGGATTCCCAGACGTTGAAAGTCATCAAGACAATTGACGTGGACGGCCGCCC
>JBOGLI010000763.1:0-4902 GCA_050746165.1 Terriglobales bacterium
CCTGGTGGAGGATGCCGCTTCCGGCGGTCATCCATTGCACGTCGCCGGCGGTCATCTTGCCTTTGTTGCCGAGACTGTCGCCGTGCTCGACGGAACCCGCGAGCACATAGGTGATGGTCTCGATCCCGCGATGCGGATGCCAGGGGAAGCCCTTCAGATAGTCCTCGGGCCGCTCGTTGCGAAAGTCGTCGAACAGCAGGAACGGATCGAACTCCTTGGTCTTGCCGAAGCCGAAGGCGCGCTGCAGTTTCACGCCCGCACCCTCGAGCGTGGGCTGCGTCTGCAAAATCTGTTTTACCGGGCGAAGAGACATGGGAACCTCACTTTCATCGGGTCATCGGGCCATCCGGTCATCGGGGCATGATATTGCAAGTGATCATGCTCTTTGATCACCCGATGACCCGATCACCCGATGGCCCGATTCGACTTCAGGCTTTCACAAACTGTACGTCGAGCGTGATGGTGACTTCGTCGCCGACGAGGATGCCGCCGGTTTCGAGCGCCGCATTCCAGGTCAGGCCGTAGTCCTTGCGATTGATCTTCGTCGTTGCCGACAAGCCGATCCGCGTATTGCCCCACGGGTCCTTACCGGGCGCGGTTGGGCCTTCCACTTCGAAAACGACCTTGCGCGCGACACCGTGGATGGTCAACTCGCCTTCGACCGCCAGTTCGCCTTCGCCCTTGCGCGTGATTCGCGTGGACTGGAACAACAGCGTCGGGAACTTCTCCACGTCGAAGAAGTCGGGACTCTTCAGGTGCTTGTCGCGATCGGGCTCGCGCGTATTGATCGACGCGGCGTCGATCGTGGCCTCGATGCGCGAGTCCGTCACGTTAGCTTCGTCGAGGCTCAGCTTGCCGGAGACGCCGGTGAACTGGCCTTTCACGTTGGAGATCATCATGTGTTTGACCTTGAACTCGGCGACGGAATGGACCGGGTCGATGTTCCAGGTCGAGGTGGCAACTTGCGGTACGGTGAGTGTGGCCATAATCCCTTCTTTCTAACCTTCGTTGCGTCAGATGTTGTTGCAACAGATATCGATGCAAAAAAACTCAGACCTTCTCCCGGGCAGCGCGCAGCAACTGGGAAAGCGACGCCAGGCGCTCGCGCCCGAGGTGGCCCAATTGTTTGCGGTGCAGGGCCAGTACGGGCTCATCGAGCCGGTTGACGGTGTCCATTCCGCCCTTGGTGATGGTGGTCATAACCGTACGGCGGTCGCGGGTCTCGCGGCAGCGCGAAATCAGGCCGCGCTTTTCCATGCGGTCGAGCAGGCGGGTAATGTCGGGCTCGCGCGAGATCAGCCGGCGACCGATTTCCCCGCAGGGCAGGCCCTCTGGCGCACCGCGCAGGATCCGGAGCACGTTGTATTGCGTGGACGAAAGGTCCTCCTGCTTGAGCAGGGCCGCGGGCCCGCGCGACAGCCTGTCTAAGGTGTTCACCATCTCGACGAATACCTTCTCTTCGGCGTTGGTCGAATGCGCCCGCTGCTGCTTCAACTGAGGCATGTGTTAACAATATCTGTTGCAACAGTCTTTGTCAAGGGGCTGTTTCGCACAAGAAAAGGGCCGGTCTCTCGACCAGCCCTGACTCGATTGCAGAATTGCGGAATCGGTAATTGCGGAATTTAACCGTTCAATTCCGCAATTCCCCGATTCCCAAATTCCGCAATCCCGTTTACTCGTTGTCCTCGTCGTAGTCTTGAGAGCCACCGCCGGCTGCCGTCGTTGCGCCGGAGGCCGCGCCCGTCTTGATCTGGATCGGGTCGCCGGCAAACAGCGTGGTCGCGCCCTTCTCGGTGGCCACCTTGTTGAAGCCCGGAACGTCGGTCTTCAGCATGGTGTTGAACTCCTCGAGGTATTTATCGAGGTCAGCCTTCACCTTGGTCATCTCCTCCTGCACCATCGGAGAGGGCGGCTGGTTGTAGCCGAAGCTGACTGTGCGGTACACGCCGTCGAGGTCGTCGCTGAACCTGGCCAGGTGGTGCAGCCGTCCGGCGGCATCGTCCCGGGCCTCGACGTTATAGACCTTCTCCTCGAACGAGGTCAGCTTGCGGTTGAGTTCGCGGGCCTGCTGGAGGACCGGGCGGAACGCGGCGTTCTGCATCGTGCCGCCATCCTCATCCTGTTCTCCGGCGAGCACCCGCTGCATGGTGGTGAGCTGGGTCTTGAGCAGCTCGGTGCGGTTCAGGCTTTCGCGGAACGCCGAAACCCATCCGCGGATCTCCAGCGCCGCCTTGAGCTGTGCCCGGGCATCCGCTTCGTCGTACGGGAAGCGCGGATCGGGCTTCAGCTCGAAGGTCTCCGTCTGCGGATCCTTACCGCTGACGGTAATGACGGCCTTGTACTGTCCCGGGATCGCCTGCGGACCGGCGCCACCGAAGTAGCGGGCCATCTCCGGATCCATCTCGCGTCCCATCTGCAAGCGAACGGCATCGTTGTAGCGCAGGTTCCACTCGGCGCGGTTGATTCCCTGCTTCGCAGGCCCGTACATGGTACGGACCAGCTCGCCCGCGCTGTCGTAGATCTGTATCTTCACCGGCGTGCGACCGGCTACGCCGCCGAAGCCACCGCGCCCACCACCACCTCCACCGCCGCGCTCGGCTGAGGCTGCGCCCGGACCGCCTTGTCCGCGCATACCGCCCTCGGGTTCCAGGTCCTTGCTGAGGTAATAGGTGAAGACGGCGCCGCTCGGCGGATTGGGGGCCATGAAGTCGCCGAGGCTGGCTTCGCGCTTGTTCCACATGTGCCACTTCACCGGCGCCAGCATGGGGAACAGGTGGAAGTCCGATTTCGCCACCTCGGTCGTGAAGTCCTCGACCGGAGTGATGTCGTCCATGACGAACAATCCGCGGCCGTGCGTGGCGACGAGCAGGTCGTGGCTGTCTTTCACGAACTGGAGGTCGTAGATGGGCGCGGTCGGGAAGTTGGACTTGAGCGCCGTCCAGCTCTCGCCATCGTTCTGCGAGTAGAACAGGCCGGTGTCGGTGCCGAGCACGAGGAAGCCCTTCTTGTTCGGATCCTCGCGAACGACGCGCGCCGGATCGTTGTCTGGCAGGCCCTTGTTGATCGCCGTCCAGGTCTTGCCGCCGTCATGCGTTTTGAAGACGTACGGCTTGTTGTTGTCGAGCTCGTGGTAATCGAACGCGGCGTAGGCGGTGTCGGGCGAGAACGGCGAGACTTCGATCTGCTGCAACCGTCCCCACTCGGGGATGTTCTTCGGGGTAACGTTGGCCCAGCTCTTGCCGCCATCCTTGGTTACTGAAACGACGCCGTCGTCACTGCCGGTCCAGATGACGTTCTCGTTCTGCGGCGAGATGTCCATGGAGAGGAGCGTGTCGAAGGTTTCGGCGCCGCTCATGTCGAGTTCGACGATGCCGCCCGAGGACTGCTGCTTGCTCTTGTCGTTGCGGGTCAGGTCTTGGGAGATAGCCGTCCAGTTCTTGCCTCCGTCGGTGGACTTGAACAGCACGTTGCCGCCGATATAGACGGTGTTTGGGTTGCTGGGCGAGACGCCGATCGGGCTCGTCCAGTTGAAGCGATATTTCAGGTCGGCCGGGGCCAGGTCTTCGACGCCGTGCATATATGGACGGACCGACTGCGACATGCCGTCCTTGTAGTTCAGGCGCTGGATGCTGCCGTTCTGCGATTCGGCGTAGATGATGCCGCTGCCGTGTCCGGCCGGCACGATGTACTCGCCGTCGCCGCCAGCCGCCGTGAACCACTCCTGTCCGCTGACGCCGCCGCGCGAGAGCGTGTTCGAGGGCCCGCACCAGCCGTTGTTATCTTGTAATCCGCCGCACAGCATGTATGGCTTCTCGCCGTCCGTGGCGACCATGTAGAACTGCTCGATGGGAATGTTGTCGAGGAAGCGGAAGGTCTTGCCGGCGTCATGGGAGAGGAAGACGCCACCGTCGTTGCCCTCGATCAGCCGGTTCGCGTCCGTGGGATCGATCCACATCGAGTGATGGTCGGGATGCACGCCGCGACCGATGACCTGCGCGGTCTTGCCGCCGTCGAACGACTCGAGGATGGTAAACGACTCGAAATAGAGGTGGTGCTCGTCATTCGGCGCCACGTGCAGGGTGGTGAAATAGAAGCCACGGTAGATCAGCCGCGAATCGGTGCTGACCAGCTTCCAGTGATCGCCGAAATCGTTGGTGTCGTACAGCCCGCCCTTCGTCTTTGCATTGACCAAAGCATAGACGTGTTCGGGATTGGTGCGCGCGACCGCCAGTCCGATGCGCCCGATCGGCCCTTTGGGCAGCCCCTCGGCGAGTTTCTTCCACGTTGCGCCGCCGTCGTTCGAACGATAGATCGCCGAAGCATCGCCGCCATTGTTCAGCATCCACGGCGTGCGGGTGTACTGCCACATGCCGGCATAGAGGATTTGCGGATTGGTGGGGTCCATCACCAGGTCGCTGACGCCGGTGGTGTCGTTGACGTAGAGGACCTTGTCCCAGGTCTTGCCGCCATTCATCGTGCGAAAGACGCCGCGGTCGGAGTTCGGTCCCCACACGTGCCCGAGCACGCCGACATATACCACGTCAGGATTGGTGGGATGGACGATGATCTGCGTGATCTGCCCGGCGTTCTCCAGGCCCATGAACTTCCACGTCTGGCCGCCATCGGGAGAGAAGAAGACGCCTTTGCCGGTCACCACGTCGTTGCGCGGATTGTTTTCGCCGGTGCCGACCCACACCAAGTTGGGATTCGACGGCGCCAGCGCGACAGAGCCGATCGAGGAGGTCGGCTGCTTCTCGAAGATCGCTTTCCAGCTCAGGCCGCCGTCGATGGTCTTCCAAACGCCGCCGCCCGCCGAGCCGGCGTAATAGACGTTGGGGTTGCCGGGAATGCCCACCACGGACGCGACGCGCCCACCGCCAACGGCGGGACCAAGATTACGGA
>JBOGLI010000764.1:0-3820 GCA_050746165.1 Terriglobales bacterium
GCAGGGGACACTGGCGGCGGCCATCGAGCGAGTCACCGGCGAGCGCGTATTACCACAGGGATCGGGGCGGACGGATGCGGGCGTGCACGCACTGGCGCAGGTGGCGTCATGCGAGTTGAATTCGCACATTCCTGCAGCGAATCTGCAGATCGCGCTGAACGACGTTCTGCCGCCCGCCATCCGACTCAACAGCGTGGAAGAGGCCGCGGCGGAATTTCATGCGAGAAAATCCGCACGCGAGAAAACGTACAGATATCGGATTTATCGCGGTGCCGTGTGTCCGCCGTTCCTGGCGCGCTATGTGTACCACCATCCCTATCCTCTCGATGAACATGCCATGGGAGCGGCCGCGGGCGAGGTCGTGGGAGAGCACGATTTCACTTCGTTTGCCGCCGTAGATCCGGAGAAGGGAAAGGAAGAACGCTCGAACGTGCGGACGATTGTCAGCTCGGCGTTCCGGCGGGAGAACGAGGAACTGGTATACGAGGTGCGCGGAAATGGCTTTCTCCATCACATGGTGCGAAACCTGATGGGAGCGTTTCTGCTGGCGGGAAAGGGAACGCTGGGACCGGGAGCGATACGCAGAATTATCGAAGCGCGCAGCCGGTCGCAAAACCCCGGGGCAACGGCACCGGCGCACGGACTGTACCTGGTTTCGGTGGAGTACTAGATCATTGGGTGTTGGTGATTGAGTGATTTTTCGCGAGGGTGGGAGTAAAGTCTGCAATCAGCAAGTCACTCATTCACCCAATCACCCGATCAGATGGCAACCGAAGCTCAATTCGTAGGCAACCGCATCACCTCGGTGAATCCCGCAACCGGCGAGGTTCTCGGCGAATTTCCGTGCGCGGGAGAAGGCGAGGTTCGGGCCGCGGTTGGGCGTGCCCGCGCTGCCCAGACTGACTGGCACCATGCCGGAATCGCCGCGCGGCTGAACGTGCTTAGGAAATTCCAGGAGCTGCTGCTCGAGCGCAAGCACGAGGTGGCGCGGCTGATCACGCGCGAGGCAGGCAAGCCGGTGGGCGAGGCGCTGGTAGCGGAGGTGTTCGTCGCCCTCGACGCGGCACGGTTCTGCATTGAGAACGCGCCCGAGCTGTTGCGGCCCGAACGTTTGCGTTACGGCAATCCCGCATTGAGGGCGAAGAGCGGAAAGATCCTGCAGGAGCCGTGGGGCGTCATCGGAATCGTCTCGCCGTGGAACTATCCGTTCGCGATCCCGGCTACGGAAATCCTGGCGGCGCTGGCGATGGGAAACGCAGTCGTGCTCAAGCCATCGGAGTTCACGCCGATGTGCGCGGTGGAGCTTGCGAGCCTGCTTGGCCGCGCCGGCGCGCCCAGGGGAATCGTTGAGATCGTGATCGGTGAGGGGCCGACAGGCGCCGCGTTGCTGGCCTCGGATATCGACAAAATCATTTTCACGGGAAGCGTGGCGACGGGGAAGCGCGTGGGGCAAGCGGCAGCGGCGCGCCTGCTGCCTGCGGTGCTGGAACTCGGCGGCAAGGACCCGATGATCGTGCTCGAGGACGCGGACATGGAAGTCGCATCGAGCGGCGCGGTGTGGGGGGCGTTCGTCAACGCGGGACAGGCGTGCCTTTCGGTGGAGCGGTGCTACGTCGCGCGGCGTCACTACGACAAGTTCGTGGCAGTGTGCGCGGAAAAGGCGGCGAAGCTGCGCGTCGGCAATGGACTGGAGCCGAATACGGATGTGGGGCCGATGATCCACGAGCGCCAGGTGCGGATCGTGGAAGAGCATGTGCAGGAGGCGGTAGAACGGGGCGCGCGGATTGCGGTTGGCGGGAATCGGCTCGCGGCACTGGGCCCGAACTTCTACGCGCCGACGGTGCTCGCGGACGTGAACCACTCGATGCGCGTGATGCGGGAGGAGACCTTCGGTCCGGTACTGCCGATCATGCCCGTGGCGGACGAAGCGGAGGCGGTCCGGCTGGCGAACGATTCCGAGTTCGGACTCGCGGCCAGCATCTGGACGCGCAACCGGGCGCACGGCGAGCGGCTGGCGGCGCAGCTCAACGCGGGCGCGGTGATGATTAACGATGCGGTTACGTGTTTCGGGATCGCGGAGGCGCCCCACGGAGGCGTTAAACAGAGCGGTCTCGGCCGGACGCACGGCAGGGCCGGATTAATGGAGATGGTATGGCCGAAGTTCGTGGACACTGACGCCATGGCGCGGATGAGGAAGCCGTGGTGGTACGGATATGGACCGGCGTTCGAGGAACAGATGGCGGCATTTTCCGACTGGCTGTTCGCGCGGGGTGCGGCAAAACGGGTGCGGGCAGCGCTCAAATCGGGTGGGGCGGTGCTGCGGAAGAAAATCTAAAATCATTTTTGATTTTCGATTTTTGAATTTTGATTGCGGGCACAACCAGCCAGGATGTGACCTGGCGCACAACCGTGGGTGACTGCATTCCGCTTGCAACCGGGCCAGTAGAGGCTAGAATCTTCTTCGAACGCTACCCACGAGGTCCCATGGCATCCACGCAAGCGGCTCTCGACACGGGAAACGAGCAAAACGTGCCTCAACTTCCCCATCACAAGGTCAAAGTTAAGAAGGAGTTGCAGCGGTCCTGCAACGAGAAGGACGAGAAGGGGAAGCTGTGCGGCGGCCACCTGAAGCGCTGGTTCTACGCCGTGGACGTGGTCGAGCAGGCCTGTGGCGATGTGGAGCAGGCCTACGGCAAGGACGCCGAGGTTTACCGTTGCGAGCACTGCAAGACCCTGTACCTGCCGAATCCGGAGGACCCGCGCGGGCTGAACGTCGCGGGGCGGGGGCAGATCTCGGTTTTTGGGCTGACGATCCCGCCGAAGGAATCGAAATAGGCCTCGAAGCCGCGACGCGAGCGGAAAGTATTTCAGTATGTCAGTATTTCAGTAACTGGTGATGTACTGAGATACTGACATACTGAAATACTGAGCTACCGATATACCAACTGCGAAACGGCTTGCAATCAGCGCTGGAGGCAGTGGTAGCATCTAAGCCTTCAGCGTGAACTCGGAACTCATCTACGACTGGAACAATGTCCCGGGACCGTCGGCGCGGCCGGCGGGACCGGTGCTGCTGAACGACGAGTCGCTGCGCGACGGCTTGCAGTCGCCGTCGGTGCGCGATCCCTCCATCCGCGAAAAAATCGAAATCCTTCACCTGATGGAGGACCTCGGCATTACTTCGCTCGATATCGGGTTGCCGGGCGCGGGGCAGCGGGCGGTGGAGCAGTGCCTGGCGCTGGCGCGCGAGATCGTCGAGAACAAGCTGAAGATCAAGGCAAACTGCGCGGCGCGTACGCACGAAAACGACATCCGGCCGATCGCGGAGATCACGCAAAAGACCGGGCTGGAGATCGAGGCGGCGACCTTTCTCGGGTCGAGCCCGATCCGGCGCTACACGGAAGGATGGAGCGACGATTTCCTGTTGAAGACGACGGAGAAGGCGGTCCAATACGCGGTGAAGCTGGGACTGCCCGTGATGTACGTGACGGAGGACACCACCCGGTGTGATCCGGAGACAGTGAAGCGGCTGTACACGGCGGCGATTAGCGCGGGAGCGCGGGCCATCGTGATCTGCGACACGTGCGGGCATGCCACGCCGATGGGCGCGCTGCACCTGGTACGGTTCGTGATCGAAGAGGTGGTGAAGCCGTCGGGGATGATGATCCGGGTGGACTGGCACGGCCACTGCGACCGCGGCATGGGCCTGGCGAATGCATTCGCGGCGCTGATGGGCGGCGCGCATTGCGTGCACGCGTGCGGCATGGGCATCGGGGAGCGCGTGGGCAACACGCAGATGGACCAGATGCTGGTGAACCTG
>JBOGLI010000765.1:0-2174 GCA_050746165.1 Terriglobales bacterium
TGATGGTGGCGCCCGCAGTCTCCGCGGCCGGCGTCACCACGTCGCCGCCGGCGAACTTCAAGAAGGTCAGTACGCTGTTGAAGCTTCCGGACTTCCTGCCCGGATTGGGAACGCTCTACGTCGATCCGGCGACGCTGCCGGTCGGGCCGTTCCTCGGCTACAACCATAAAGGGAAGCTGGTCAACATCACCTACATGGTCCCGCTCAAGGATATGGACGGCCACAAGAATTTCGAGACGCTCGGCGGCGTCGCAGCAGGTGTGAAGCTCAACCATACCGACATTCAGTACAACCCGGGCCATCCCGGTGTCGAGGAGCCGCACTATCACATCGTGCAATGGCTGATCAGTCCTGCCGCGGTCAAGGCAGAGATGCAGTAGATGCAAGCGAGCGGCAATTGGGAGACTCCACCGGTGTCGATGAAGACGAAGGCGATCATGGGCGGCGCCGCCAAACTGTTCCTGGCGGCGTGCCTCGCCGGCGCGGCGCTGCTCGTCGCGCCAGCGAGTGCGACAACGGCCACGGTGGAAGTCAAACTGGAGCAAACGCCGGAGGGTAATACGCATTTCGATCCGGCAGGTGTCCACATTGCGCCGGGCGATACGGTCCGGTGGGTGCAGATCAGCGGGTTCCATTCGGTCACCGCCTACCATCCGCGTAATGACAATCACGAGCTGCGGATTCCCGCATCGGCCGAACCCTGGGATTCGGACATTTTGCTGGCCGATTATCCCAAGCCCGGCGCGACGTTCGAGCACGTTTTCACGGTGCCCGGCGTTTACGACTATTTCTGCAAGCCGCACGAGATGGCCGGCATGGTGGGACGCATCGTGGTGGGGGAGCCCGGCAATGGGCCCGGGACGAAGCCATTCGGGTACGCGCCGAACGAATCCTGGAAGCCGGTTCCGGACGTTGCGCGCAACGCATTTCCGCCGATCGCCGAGATCCTGCAGAAAGGAACGGTGCGTGCTCGCTGATGCGCGCTGCGCCGTTGCAGCGATGTGCCTCGAGCGCTAGCGGGAGAGATCGCAGCGGTTGAATTGAATCTCGCCAATGCACGCGAGCGTCGTCGCACATCACTCGAGCCTCGTCGAGAAGGACGATCGGGCTCTCGCATCAATATTCGCTGCCAGTAGTGTCCGGTTAACGCGTAATCTGGGTTATGCAAGTCGCTGATTGATCGAAGCAATGAGGCATTCTTCGCATGTCTCCGATTTGAACGCGAAAGTACGCGATCCTGTCGCCTTCTCGGGCACAGGGGACGCGCATGCACGTCGGCAAGTTGGTGTTCGCGCAGTTGATGGATCATCTTCCGTGGAAGACCTTCGGCCGTATCGTCGAGCGTTACGGTGGCGATCATCGCGTCCGCGAGTTCAGTTGTGCCCACCAGTTCCGCTGCATGGCGTTCGCGCAACTCACGTACCGCGAGAGCTTGCGCGACATCACAACCTGCCTGCGCGCGCAGTCGAGCAAGCTCTATCACCTGGGCCTTCGGAGCACCGTGGCCCGCAGTACGCTGGCCGATGCCAACGAAGCGCGCGACTGGCGTATCTATGCCGAGTTTGCCCAACACCTGATCCGGATCGCGCGTCGGCTCTACCTCGACGAACCGTTTGGCGTCGACCTCAAGGAGACCGTCTACGCGCTCGATTCCACGACCATCGATTTGTGCTTGGCGTTGTTCCCCTGGGCACCTTTCCGGTCGACCAAGGCGGCGATCAAGCTGCACACGCTCATCGACCTGCGCGGCAACATCCCCACCTTTATCCAGATCAGCGACGGCAAGCTGCACGACGTCAACGTGTTGGACGAATTGCTGCCCGAGCCAGGAGCCTTCTACCTCATGGATCGGGGCTATCTCGATTTCGAGCGCTTGCACCGCTGGCACTTGACCGGGGCCTTCTTCGTCACCCGCGCCAAATCCAACCTCAAGGCCACGCGCCGTTACTCCCATCCGGTAGACAGTGCCACTGGACTCATTTGCGACCAGACCATCGTCCTTACTGTGCATTACTCGAAGGCCGGTTATCCGGATACGCTGCGTCGCATTCGATTCAAGACCGACGAAGGCAAGACGCTGGTGTTTCTGACCAACAACTTCACCCTGCCGGCGCTCACCATCACCGAACTCTATCGCTGCCGCTGGCAGGTCGAACTCTTCTTCAAATGGATCA
>JBOGLI010000766.1:0-6399 GCA_050746165.1 Terriglobales bacterium
GATTGTAAGCCGTCGGTGGGGCAATCGAAAGCCGCCCCGGAAGTACAGTCCCGGCGGGAGGAGGTACAGGGACCTTAGCGTGCGCTACGTCATTTTTTCCGTACCGTCTGCATCAATACCACAAGAAATTGTGGTGGTCTGGTCAGAGTACCTCAACCGGTGGATCGCGGGCGTCTGATAACGGTTTGGCGGTTTCCAAACAAACGGGAGAAATCCGGACAAAACCCAAACTAACACTTGACACCCCCCGTAGTAACACTGCTATAAACTCCCACGCTCAAGGTTTTCCCCCCGAGACAGCAGCGGAATATTTTCTTGGCGCTCGATTTTGAAGCAAGTCCCCACGTGGGACTCGGCCGAGCAGCATTGGGCCGCGAGCGCCGAAGCGACGCCCCGCGTTGGGACGCCGCGACTCGTTGGAAAGGGCTGAACAGTGTATGGCCGATTCGCGTGAAGTGATGAACATCCGCCAGGCCTCGCAATATCTGGGTGTGAGCCCGGATACGCTGTACAAGTACGTCTACGAGGAAAAAATTCCCGCGTTCAAGTTGGGGAACCGCTGGCGTTTCAAGAAATCCAAGCTGGATGAATGGATGGAGGAGAAGAGCACGATCACCTCTCCATCGGGCCGAGAGAAGAAAAAGCCCAAGGCCGTGCACGTCGCGGCGGGGCGATAGGGGCGACAAATGTTTGGTGGAAGCAAAACAATCGTCGGGCTCGACATCGGGTCCAGTTGCATCAAGGCGGTCGAGCTGAAGCGCACGCGTGCCGGCATTGAACTGGCCCACCTGGGAGTAGAGCCGCTCGCCTCCGACGTGGTGGTCGATTCCATGATCATGGACTCGCCCAGCGTTTCCAGCGCGATCACGAAACTATTCACCGAATCGGCGATCAAGACGCGCGCGGTGGCGACCAGCGTCAGCGGCCACTCCGTGATCGTCAAGCGCATCTCGGTGCCGACCATGACCGAGGACCAGCTGGCGGAGAGCATCAAGACCGAAGCCGCCCAGCACATCCCGTTCGATATCGACGTCGTCAACATCGACTACCAGATTCTCTCCGAAGACCTGACCGGTCCGCAGATGGACGTCCTGCTGGTGGCGGTGAAGAAAGACAAGATCCTGAATTACACCAACGTCCTCAACATGGCCGGCAAGGCGCCTTCGCTGGTGGACATCGACGCTTTCGCGCTGCAGAACTGCTACGAGTTCAATTACGAGCCTGCGCCGGGATCGACCGTGGCGCTGCTCAACCTGGGCGCCAGCGTGATGAACATCAACATCGTGAAGGGCGCGACGCCGCTGTTTACGCGCGACGTCAGCGTCGGCGGCCACCAGTACACCGACTCGCTGCAGAAGGAACTCGACTTGAGCTTCGACGACGCCGAGGCGTTCAAGCTGGGCCACCCGGTGGGCACGGTCAGCGAGGACGCCAAGGTTCCCATCCTGCAGCAGGTGACCGAAATCATCGTGCTGGAAATCCAAAAAACTTTCGACTTCTTCCGCGCCACCGCGGCCGGTGAGCACATCGAGCGCATTTACCTGGCCGGTGGATCTTCCAAGGTGAGCGGGCTGATCGAGGCCCTGCGGCAGGAGTTTTCGCTTCCGGTGGAGATCCTGAATCCGTTCGCCCGCATTGGCTACGAGGAAGGCGGCGCTGCGGCTGAATTGATCGGGAACAACGCGGGACAACTCGCGGTTGCCGTGGGATTGGCCCTAAGGAGTTTTGACGACCTATGATCCGCATAAACCTGCTGGGCGTTCCCAGAGCGAAACGTGGGAAGCGGTCCTCCGCCGGCATGGCCGGTGGTGGCGGCGCTCCCAATATCCTCGTCGTGCTGCTGGTCCTGGTGGCCCTCACCGCCGGTACCAACTGGTATTACTACAACTCGCTGCAAAAGGATGCGGTCAAGCTCCAGGCCCAGATCGATGACGCTAAGCGCGAGAACCTTCGCCTGGCCGACATCAAGGCCAAGTACGTTGAGCTCGAGAAGGAAAAGGACCTTTACGAGCGCCGCGTCAACGTGATTCACCAGCTGCAGGAGAATCAGAAGGGGCCGGGCACCCTGCTTTCGACGATCAGCGACACGGTAAACAAATCGGAAGCGGTGTGGCTGAAGTCGATGCGGGAAGATGGCAACAACATCACGCTGGAAGGCACGGCGCTCAGCGTGGACGCGGTGGCCGGGTTGATGAAGAACCTGAAGTCTTCCGGCTATTTCAAGAACATCGAAATCAAGAGCACGTTCCAGGACGCGGCAACGAAGGATATGGCGGCATTCTCCTTCATGCTTGTCTGCGAGCGCAATGCTCCCAACAAGAAGAGCTAGGGCGGCGCATATGGCGAAGTTTACAGAATTGCCAGGCAGAATTCAGTTGGCCATCGTAGTAGTCGCGCTGGTGGCCATTTCCGGTGGCTTGTACTGGTTCGTGTACCAGGACATGGACAACCATAACCGGCAACAGCGCGCCACGCTCAAGGCCAAGCAGGACGAGAACGATGCGCTGCGTCCCTACGCCGACAAGAAGGCGGACATGGAACGCCGCATCGCCACCCTGCAGGACCAGTTGGAACAGATGAAGCGCATCGTTCCCGATGAGAAGGAAGCGCCGCAGTTCATGGAGATGATGCAGGCCGAGGCCCGCAAAGCCGGCGTGGAGATCCGCCGCTACGAAGCCAGGCCTGTCGCCACCCAGGAATTCTTCACCGAAGTCCCGTGGGACATCGACATCGACGGCCCGTATTACTCCGTGCTCCGTTTCTTCGAGAACGTCGCGCATCTGGATCGCATCGTCAACGTGGCGAACCTGCGCATGGCGGGCGTGAAGGAGCCGGGCACGGCGGGCGTGCGCGCGACCTACCAGTATGCGCCCACAGAATCGGTGGTGGTGAACTGCCTGACAACAACGTTTTTCAGCCGTGAACCGCAGGCGACGACGCCGGCGGCTCCGGTGAAGAAGTAGAGGAGCCCATGAGCGCACGGAAACTCGTACTGATTTGTCTGGCCTCCGCCCTGGTGGCATCGGCGCAGACTGCGCCGCCCAGCCAGCGGGTCGCATCGCAAGCGTCGCGTCCCGCGCCAAGCCCGATGAAGGCGAAGGCCCGGCATGCCGCGACCTCCGCCGCCCATAAGACCACGACGGCCGCGAAGGCGACGACCAGGTCCGCGAAGGAAGAGGTCAAACCGGCGGGCAAACGCGATCCGTTCGTCAGCCCGGTCCGCGCCGGAAACGGTCCGGCTGGCCCGAATTGCTCGGTGGGCAAAAAGTGTCTCGCGATCGATGCGGTGGTGCTCAAGGGCATCGTCGAAGCGCAGAGCGGCGCCATTGCCGTGGTCGAGAACCCGGCACGGCGGATGACTTATTTCCTGCGCGAAAACGATCCGGTGTTCAACGGCTTTGTCGTGAAGATCACGCCCGACTCGATCGTGTTCCGTGAAAACGTCATGGACCGCGTCGGAAAACAGTCCACGCGCGACGTTGTGAAGAAGGTAAGCGCGCCGGCGGTGTAGAGAAAGTTTCAGTTTCAGTTTCGCTTTCAGAACTTCGAGAACCAAACTGAAGCGTAAGTTGCAATTCAAGCAGTAGCAGTTCAGTACTCGGCCGATCCCAGGGGAAGCAGTAACCGTCGTGGTTCCAAAACGCATTCCGATGCGGCAATTGGGCGCGATGGAGGCTAATCTGGACGCGGCGTAGCGCCGCACACGCAATTCAGGTGTCGATCCCGACCCTGCGCGTGAGGAGAAACGAGATGAGGCTGAAGCAACTGCTGGGTGTAATTTTCCTGACCTTGATCGCGTCCGCGACGGGGCTGGCTGCGAATTCGCAGCTCACCAACGTGAACGTGACCGGCGAAGGGCGTACCACCACCGTCCTTCTCCACGCCAACGGCGCCTTCACCCACACCGAGTATCGTCCGGTCGACAACCTGCTGTTGGTTGACCTGGCGGGCGTGACTGCCGGAAACCTCAAGGACACGCAGCACGCCATCCACAAGCCTGGCGTCGACTCCTATCGCGTGCTTGGTTACAAGGGTGCGAATGGCGCGGAAGTCACGCGCGTCGAGATCGCGCTCGAACCTGGTGCGGTGGTCAATGTGTCGCCGGTGCCGGGAGCGCTGGAAGTGCGCGTCTCGGGCTCCACGGCCGCCGCTGCGGTCACGCCAGTCGCTGCCACCGAACCGGCGGCAAGGCCTGCGCCGGAGCGTCCCGCGGAACAGACGGAGAAGACTGCGCCCGCCACGGCCTCGACTCGCCGCGTGCAGGTAAAGCACATCGCCGTCGTTCGAGCCAAGTCAGGGTTGGAGGTCGAGGTCCGCAGCACCGGCCCGGTCACGCCGAAGGTGACGCGCCTGTCCTCGCCTGATCGCCTCGTCGTTGACCTGCCGAACGCCGTCCCTATCGGCGTACGTCGTGAAACCATCGTCAACGGACCCGAAGTGAAGGCCATCCGCGTCGGTCGCTTCCAGGAGAATCCGCCGGTTACACGCATTGTCGTCGATCTCAATTCTCCGCAGGACTACGTTGTCGGAATGTCCGGCAATAATCTTTCGTTGCGCCTGCGCTCGACGACTGCCCAAGCTGAACAGCCTGCCGCGCCGGTTATGGCGGCGGAAAAAACTCCGGCGCCGGTCGAGAAACCGGTTGTTCCGGTGCAGAAACCGGCAGTCGCGGTAACGAAATCTGCGGAGCCGGTCGCGATCGCAAAGGCCGTAACGCCGGCGCCACAACAGAAGCCGTCCGCGGCGCAGGAGTTAGTTGTCGTGCAGCCGCAGTTCCACGCAACCACGCCGACAGCCGACAAGCAAGCAGATCCCAAAGCAGTAGCGGATGAAGCGGCGCGCATCATGCGTGCCTCGACTCCGACCGCTCCCCAGGCACTCGCGCCGATTACAAGCGCGACCATGGCCCAACCGGTGGCGGAGAACCTTGCCGCCGAGCAGCAAAAGTCAGCGGCGGCCCGTCCAATGCAGACTGGGGCGACACAATACACTGGGGAGCCGATCTCGGTGAACTTGAAGGATGTTGATCTAAAGGATTTCTTCCGGCTGATTCACGAGATCAGCGGCCTAAACATCATCCTCGATCCGAACGTGAAAGGCACGCTCACGCTGGTGCTCGATGACGTTCCATGGGACCAGGCCCTCGACATCGTTCTGCAGAACAACGGCCTCTCCAAGAGGCTCGAAGGCAACGTGCTCCGAATCGCAACCCAGGAGACGTTCCAGCGTGAAGCGGAAGCGAAGCGCTCGCTCGCCGAGGCGCAGGCGCTCTCGGTTGAGAAAACCGAATATACGCACTTCCTGAGCTACGCTCACGCGGCCGACGTCATGCCGATCGTGAAGAAGTTCCTTTCTTCCCGCGGTGATGTCGTCGCCGATCCGAGAACGAATGCCCTGATCATCACCGACATCCCGCAAACGATTCCGGATGTGCAGCGCGTTCTTCGCGAGCTCGACCGCAAGACCCCACAGGTGGAGATCGAAGCCCGCGTGGTCGCCGCAACCCGCAACTTCGCGCGTGACATCGGCGTGCAGCTTGGCTTCGGCACCGGCAATAACGTGATGGCCGTCGGTGGCGCCGGCGCGGTGGGTACGTCACCGCTGCAGGTCACGACGCCGAATCCGCTCTATTTCGTCACCGGCAACCAGATTCCGCTCTTCTCGAACCTCGGCGCCGCCGGTGCATCGAGTGGCATCTCCTTCTCGAACGCGACCAAGAACTACCGTATCGACGCGGTCCTTACCATGGCCGAGTCCCGCGGTCTGTTAAAGATCCTCTCCCGCCCGCGCGTAGTCACGCAGAACAACCAACAGGCGCAAGTAAAGCAAGGCGTACGCATCCCGGTGGTCACCGCCGCGCAGTTAGGCGGCCCGCCCACCACGACCTACGTCGAGGCGGCGCTCCGCTTGCAGGTAACGCCCCAGATCACCGCCGAGGGAACGATCTTCATGCAACTGGAGGTCGAGAATACGACGCCTGACTTCGGACACCAGGTTAGCTGCAACCCATCGCTGATCACACAGTCGGAAACCACCCAGGTGCTCGTTACTGACGGCGGTACGGTTGTGATCGGCGGAGTCATCCAGACGCAGAACTCCGTGAACATCGACCAGGTTCCCTTGCTCGGCGACATTCCGGTGCTCGGCAACCTGTTCAAGCGCCGCTCGGTCACCACGACGACGCAGGAGCTGATGTTCATCATCACGCCCAAGATCATGGAGTCCTAACCGGCTAACAACTTTCCAACCACGGCCCCCGCGCAAGGAGCGGGGGCCATTTCATTTGAAATTCGAAATTTGCGAATTTGAAATTGCCGAAGTCTGCGTGAACTCAATCGAGCCCCCGAAAGCGTCGGGACCTCAAAATTTGCAATTTTCAAGTTTCAACTTACAAATTAT
>JBOGLI010000767.1:0-8398 GCA_050746165.1 Terriglobales bacterium
CACCCATGCCGAGATGGCGCGCAACTCCGGCTTTGCGACGTGCGTCATCGTCAGCAGCGTTGGATACCAGCGTTTCACCTCCGGATCGTGCTGCTTCATGCGGGTGGCGAGTTCGATGGTCGCGTCCTGCTGCGTCTTGGGATCGGAGAGGTCCTGCATGCGCGTGCCCAGGTCGGCCTTGCTGGCGTGGAGCATGCGCCAGCCGTAGAAGCCGCCAACCACCGCGATCCAGGAGATTACGAACACCAGCATGGTCGCGGTGCGATGCGGCCCCATGCGCAGGTCCTTGGGGTCGCGCGCGGGCGGGCTCTGCAATTGAGGCGATGTGTTCATGCGCGGAAAAACTGGTACAGCATCAGGTAAACGATCACGCCGGTGCAAGACACATAAATCCAGATCGGATACGTCCAGCGGGCGATGCGGCGGTGCTTGGGGTCACGCCGGCGCAGGCCGAGATAAAGCGTGATGATTACCAGCGGGACGATGGCTGCGGCAAGCACCGTGTGCGTAATAAGGATTCCGAAGTACAACGGCCGGACCCAGCCGTGGGCCGTGAAGCGTACGAGGCCGACGTGCGCGTGGTACCAGAGATAGCCGGCGAGAAAAAGGCTGGAACAGCAGACCGCCGCGATCATTAGCGCGCGGTGCGCCGCGATCTGTCCCCGACGAATCTGCGCGCGTGCCGAGGCAACCAGCACGGCGCTGGTGCCGTTGAGCACAGCATCGAGGGGCGGGAAGATTGAGTAGTCCATCATAGGAAGTATGTCAGTATTTCAGTATGTCAGTATTTCAGCGGGCGAGTACTGAAGAACTGACATACTGACCTACTGACGTACTCGTTCTCACGCCGCCGGCTTCGTCGTCCTGCGGTTTGCCAGCGCGAATGCGATCACGAACATTACCAGCGAAAATCCCGTCAGGACAATCAGGCATTCGCCAACCGGAAACACTGTGCTGACGGGGTGGAAGAGCAGCGTGCGCAGCGCCTCCGTGCCGTAGGTCAGCGGGTTGATGCGCATCAGGATACGGATCCATCCTGAGGCGCCGGTCAGCGGGAAAAGCGCGCCCGAGAGCAGCCACAGCGGAATCAAGAACAGGTTGATGATGGCATGGAAGCCCTGGGTAGAGTCCATCGGCCACGCAATGGCAAAGCCAAGCGCCGTCAGCGCAAAGGACGTCAGGAAAACTGCCAGCACCATCAGCCCGAAATCCGCCAGGGTGAAATGCACGCCCAGCGCGGGAGCAAAGGCAAGGAACACCAATCCCTGCAGCGCGGAGAGCGTCGTGCCGCCGAGCACTTTTCCCAGGACGATCACCGACCGGCTCACCGGCGCGACCAGCACGCTCAGCAGAAATCCTTCCTTGCGGTCCTCGATCACGCTCATCATGGTGAAAATCGAGGTGAAGAGCACGATCATGATCAGCGCGCCGGGAAAGAAATAATCCAGGTAGTGCTGATTGCCCGCTCCGGCGCCGGCCTTGAAACTGGTGCCGAATCCGGAGCCGATGACGATCCAGAACAGCACCGGTGAGGCGATCACGCCGACGACGCGGCTGGGTTGCCGGTAGAACCGTACAATCTCCCGCCACCAGAGCGACAGGGTCGGAATCATCGTTCCGACATTCGTTGCGCCCACACCGGGCATCGATTGCGACTGCGTTGCCATGGACTCCCTTTAGTGTTTTTTCTTTTTCTTGTTAGGCTGCTCTTCGGACGGTTCGGTTTCGTTCCAGAATCTGTGCCCGGTGCGGTCGATGAACACGTCTTCCAGGTTTGGCTTGCTGACCGAAATGCTTTCGATCTCGCCGGGGAATGCCTCAACCACGTCGGTCACGAACCGGTGTCCCTGGTTACGCTCCAGGCGCACCTTCCCGGCGATCACCACCGCGTCGGTGCCAAAGCGCGCATTCACTTTCTTGGCCAGCGTGTCCGGATCGTTGGCCTCGAGTACGATCACGTCGCCGCCAATTTCCGACTTCAGTTCCGCGGGCGTGCCCAGGGCGACGAGCTTGCCCGAACTAAGAATGGCGAGCCGGTCGCAACGTTCGGCTTCTTCCATCAAGTGCGTGGTGACGAGCACGGTCACGCCTTCTTCATCCCGCAACCGGTGCAGGTAAAGCCATAGATCGCGTCGTGCCCCCGGATCGAGTCCCGTGGTGGGTTCATCCAGCAGCAACACCGATGGACGGTGGAGCAAGCCCTTCGCGAGTTCAAGCCGCCGCTGCATGCCGCCGGAAAACGTTTCGGCGCGTTCCTTCGCCCGGTCAGCCAGTCCCACACGCTGCAGCATCTCGCCGATGCGCTTTTGCAGCGCGGCTCCAGAGAGTCCGTAGAGATGTCCGACGTGACGCAAGTTCTCCTCGGCCGAAAGTTTCACGTCGATGCTCTGCGCCTGGAAAACGACGCCAATATGCTTGCGAAGTTCGGATGCCTGTCGCGCGGCATCGAATCCGGCGATCACGGCGCGCCCACCGCTCGGTAACATCAGCGTGGAAAGGATGCGGAACATCGTCGTCTTGCCGCTGCCGTTCGGTCCCAGCAAGCCGAAGATCTCGGCGCGCTTCACGGCGAAGGTGACGCCGTCCAGCGCCGCTCGCTCGCCATACACGTGGCGGAGTTCCTCGACACGGATCAACGAGGCGGAGGTGTCGGAGAGGGAGGTTACATCTACAAGGTCAGCAGGTTTGGAGGCCACACTCAAGTTTACAACGCATTCAGCATCATTGCTGCGAGCAGGAGCGGAAGATAGATAACCGTTGCTTTTAGCAGATTGCGGGCCCGAATCCGGGACTCGGGCGAAGACATCGGAGGCGGCGTCGAGCTGGCGCGGAAAGCGTACCAGAGAAGAACTCCACCCAGGACCATGGCCGCGCCAAGATAAGCCCGGCCCGCCATGTGCATCAGTACGGGAAGCATCGTCGCCGGAATCAGCGTCAGCGAGTAACAGATGATTTCGCGCCGGGTCCACGTGCCGGTTTGTTCGATCACCGGCAACATGCGAATGTTGGCGCTGGCGTAATCTTCGCGGTACATCCAGGCGATGGCGTAGAAGTGCGGAAACTGCCAGCAGAAGAGGATGGCGAACAGTGCGATTCCTTCGGCGTCGATGGCGCCGCGGGCGGCCACCCAGCCCAACAGCGGCGGCATGGCGCCGGGCAGGGCGCCAATAAAAGTGCAGATCGGCGAAACCCGCTTCAGCGGCGTGTACCCGAGCATGTACACGCCCGAGGTGGCGGCCGTGAGCACCGCCGTAAGTACGTTGGTCGCGAGCGCCAGGTAGAGCAGGCCGCCGCCGATCATGGTCGCGGAAATCAAGCTGGCCGTCGTGAGCGTCATGCGCTTTGCCGGCAACGGGCGGCCGGCGGTACGTCGCATCAGCGCGTCCACATCGCGTTCCACGATCTCATTGAGCGCCGCGGTACCGCCGGAAACCAGTCCGATGCCGAGCAGGGCGTGCAGCAGTCCCCAGCCCACCGAGGACACGCCCATGCGCGCGGACGCCATGAAGTAACCGGCCCACGCGGTCATTACGATCAGCGAAGTGACACGCAGCTTGATTAATTCCGAGAAGTCACGGGACAGCGAGGACCCGCTGCCGCGTGCAACCGCGAGCGTCGACGACGCGGTGCTCATACGGCCACCGCCCGGGGTTCATGGTGCGGTAGGCGCTGCGGTGTGGGGATGGCGACGTGCCGCCACGCCTGGATCGCCAGGACCACGGCGGTCGCGAGGAAGAGCGCGCCGACGGAAACATGCGCGACGGTGACACCGGTTGCAGCCGGGGCGGCGGCGAGGCCGACGCGCGTCACCCATGCTGCAAAGCCAAGCCCGAGCTGCACCATGAGCAGCGAGAGCAACGCGATTGCGGGTCTGCGGAGTTGGTCCACTTTCGAAAACTCGGTCAGCACGCGTACTACCGTCCAGAGCACGATGAATGTAACCACCGTGGCACTCACGATGTGCGGCAACAGTTTGATGCCGTGATGCCGGAAAGCGGCTCCAAGAATTAGCTGGACGTAAATCGCGGTCACCGCAAGCGCGGTCAGCACCTGGATGCTGGGACGCTTGGAAGGCAGGTTCTGGCGCGGTTCTTGCACCCAGGTGCGTCCGCAGAAGAGCCAGATCGCGACAATCAGGCAGAAGAACGTCTGCGCCAAGGTGGCGTGAATCGACGCAACGCTCGATGGCACCAGCCCGACGGCCGCAATCGCTCCGAGTAGCCCCTGGGCGAGTACCGTGCCCAGCGCGGCCCAGCCCAGTTTGCGCATCCACGGCCGGCGATCGGTGCGGCCGATCCAGGCGGCGAGGATGATGGTCAGCACCCCAACAAATTCGGCGATCAGCCGGTGCGCTTGGTCGAAGGTCAAGCCGGCAATTCCGGGACGAAGTGCAAGTAGAGAAGCGAGGTTCGTGGGCCAGTCGGGATTCGCTACGCCGGAATCGGCGCTGGTAACGAGTGCGCCGCAAACGATCAGCGTGAACGCGGCGAGCGCGGTGCATCCCGCAAAAATGTGCAGGCGCCGGTTATACGGAGTGGAGAGCGAGCCCAGGTTCCGCCTCCTAAGCGGACGATTGGCGAGGCAGAGTGTTCAGGAACAAAGCTTCGACGCGCGCTTTCCGCCCCACCTGGAACCCTGATTTTATCAGAGCTTCTGCACGAATTGCGGAATTGAAGAATTGCGGAATCGGGAAATTGATACGCGGAAACTTACCAGGAGCCCATCGGAACGATTCGCCAGAAAATCAGGCTGACAGACTCCCGCAACGCCGCCATTGCCCGTCCGAGTCTGGTCTTGGGAATCGATTCCGGCCGCGGCGAGGCAAATGCCACCACCCCAAAGCGCGCCAGGAACTGCTTTACCCGGAACAGATGGTACGCGTCGCTGACCGCCACCACCGTATGCCAGCCGTTCGTGCGCAGGATGGCGGCGATACGCTCGGCCGACTCCGCCGTGTCGGCGCTTTGTGTTTCGGCGATCAGGCTGGAATCGGGAATTCCCAGACGCGAAAGATAATCTCGGCCGACGCCTCCCTCGCTGAAGCGCGGATCGCCGCCAAATCCGCCCGTGACGATCACCACCGGAGCAATGCCGCGCTGGTAAAGCTCGTAAGCGTGATCGAGGCGGGCTTTCAGCACGGGCGAAGGACGGCCGGAATACTCGGCGGCGCCAAAGACGACGATCGCGTCAGCGGGGCGGGTTTCGTCGCGTACATGCGAGGCGATGAAAGCAGCGACGGCGACAATCGCCACCACTAGCGCGAAAACGATGGTCGCCACGGCCCAGAGGAGAATCTTCATCCGTGAACGGCGGTGTTGCGGTGCGGTGGCGGAAAAAGAAATCACCGTGGACGGGGTGCCGTGCTTCATTCACCCAGAAGTTGCGAGATCTCCTGGCGTGGGATCGCGCCCTGGCGCAGCAACCGCCAGCCGCCATCCTCGCTGAGATCGACGATGGTGGAAGCAACTTCGCGGGGCGAGGTCCCGCCGTCCACCACGATCGGAATTCGTTCCTGCAACTGCTGCAGTACGGCGGTGGCGGTGGTGCATTCGCTTTCGCCGCTCAGGTTCGCCGAAGTAGCGGTGATGGGCACGCCGGCAGCGCGAATCACCTGCAAGGGAATCTTCGCCTGCGGAATTCGTATCGCGATGTTGCCGGTATTCGCCGTGACCTTCAGTGGCAGCCGCGACGCCGCCGGCACGATGATGGTCAGCGGTCCCGGCCAGAACTTGCGGGCAAGAATGTAGAAGTTGTCGGGCAGGGGATCGCGCGCGAGCATCTCCGCCTGCTCCTCGCTTTCAATCAGTAGCGACAGAGGCTTGTGGCGCGAGCGCGACTTGATCTCGTACACGCGCTCCACGGCGCGCAGGTTGAACGGGTCGGCGGCAAGGCCGTAGAACGTATCGGTGGGCATGCCGAGCACCTGGCCGCTCTTGATCTGCTCGGCCGCATACGCGACCAGCGACGGCTCCGGGTTCTCGCTATTGATCTTGACGATCTCTGCGCGCACAGTCTCCCTCGTACACAGTTGGCGAAGTCATAACATATCAGAGTGGCGGGGTGAAATGAAGTGATCCGCGGTACCGCCGCATTACTGGGGCTTATTGGCAAGCCGCTCCTGCCACCCGATTGAGATATCCACCTCGGGCGTTTCCGCATGGACAGCGCGCGTGACCAGAAAATGCTGGCCATCGGGGGCCACGTCGAAGTTGCCGATGGCGCCGCCGATATCGACCGCCTTCTCAAACAACAGAACGGGTTTTCCGACCGACAATTCCGGCGACGCCTTGATCGGCACCGCATAAAAACCGTTTCCGCTGCGGTAGAACAGCTCAGAGCCATTGCCGGACCACCGCGGCCGGTTTCCGCCCTCGGTCGAAACCTGGATTTTGATACCCGGACCCGGGAATGCCGCCACGAATATCTGGTCACTTCCCGCTTCGTTGGAGGTAAAGGCGATCCAGTGGCCGTCGGGCGAGAGTGCCGGTTGGCCTTCGGAGGCGCTGGCGTAACTGACCCTTTTGAGTGCGGCGGACGGACCGTCGTGGAAGCTCGAGATGGACCATCCATTCGAATCGGCATTCATCACCACCACATCGCCGGACCGATCGACGGAAGTCGTCCACCCAACGGACGCGAGTGGTACGACGATATGCGCGGGAGCGGTCCCATCGACCGGCGCCCGGTAAATGCCGTAGCCGGCCGCGCGACTTGCCGGATCCGCCGAAACGAACGTAAATAGCAGGTTCTTTCCGTCGGGCGTCCATGTTGGGCCCTGTACCACTCCAGGAGCCGGCTGAAAGCGGACCATGCCGCCGCGGCTCGGGTCGTACACTTCGACCACTTGATTTTGCTGGTCGTGAAACGTGACTGCAAACCGCCTCCCATCGGGTGCGATGGCCTGGTCGTAATAATCCTGCGCCGGCGTAGGCACGATCTGCTCGTTGCCTTTTCGGTCAATCCACAGGAGATTTCGCGGCACGTCCCCAGCCGTGCCGTGAATGTAAGCCAGCACGCCGTTGTCGGAGACACTGAGCGGTTCGTCCGACCCGCTCCTTAGCACCCGGTCATCAAGCTTTACGGCATCGCCATTCGTTTTCAATGTGGCGGGATCGAAACGCACCGCCCAATCAGCGGTGCGGGTGGCGTAAAGCAGGTAACCGAGCGCGTAATGAGGGAATGAGGCTCTATCCAGCACCGGGGTGGATTGCCCGGTCTTCATGTTCAGCGCCATGATGCGGTGCATCGCGTCGGGGTACGTGACCAACGTATACAAAAGTGTTTTGCCGTCGGGCAGCAAACAGCCCGGGATCAGGTATCCGGGAACGGACATTTTCATGATCGAATGTGGCGTTCCACCCGCGGCACTCACCGCCATCAAGCCGTGTCCCGCATTGATTGTCGGCGCCGCCCCCGACTCTGTCCCCCCGAAAATGATCTCGTCATCCGTAGTCCAGACCAATCCATCGACTTTGCCGACGCCGGCCACCGCGACCGGGCTGCCTCCTGCCAACGGCCATTTCATTAAATTGCCGGCCCGAACGTATGCGAGCCAGCGGCCATCAGGAGAGAACGCAGGCATGTTATTAGCGTGCGCGGAGTCCGGCACCTCGACGTAATCGGAATGATCGAGAACACGAACATAGAGTTGCGATTGGGCACCGGCTGCGACCAGCGCCACGGTCCGTCCGTCGTGCGAGATCGCGATCCCTGGATTGAAGCCCAAAGCGCCGGCAGTCGTCGGAAAGGGGATGGCAAAACGTCCTACGATCGGCGGGACGGCATTGCCCTGGCTGCGCAGCAGCAAACCAGCAACGGTCGCGACCGCCAGAATCATGATTGCCGCGGCCGCAATCCACCCGGCGCGGCCACCGGACGCGGCTTGCGTCGGCTGCGCGGGCGCCAACGATACTCGCTGCAGTTGCAGTTTGACGTCGTGCGCGCTGGCGAAGCGTTCGTCGGGTTCCTTGGCCAGGCAGGTCCGTACCACATACTCAAGCTCCGCCGGGGCGGTGGGCTGGCGCGCGCTGATGGGCTCCGGATCGCTCTCCAGGATCGCCGAGGCAACGCTGATCTGCGATTTGCCCGTGAATGGCCGCCGTCCCGTCGCCATCTCGTAGAGCACCGACCCGAGGGCGAAGATGTCCGTACGAGCATCCGCTTCCCGGCCTTCGAGTTGTTCCGGCGCCATGTACTGGATGGTGCCCACGATGCTGCCGACGCTGGTCAGGGGCGATCCCGACGGGTGCGCCGCTGTCATCGTCGCGGCAGCGCTCAGCAGGGGAGCGGAGCCGCTGGCTGCGCCGGCCATCATGGCTGCCGGTTTCGCCAGCCCGAAATCGAGCAGCTTGGCGCCGCTGGTAGTCAGGATGACGTTGCCGGGCTTCAAGTCGCGATG
>JBOGLI010000768.1:0-4373 GCA_050746165.1 Terriglobales bacterium
GGCACTGAAAAAGTTCCTCAGTTTCCACCCTGAGGTGGTCGTGATCGCAACCTGCCGCCGGGCAGCCAACGGGGGACGCTTTAAGGGATCCGTTGCCTCGCAAGTCGATGTCCTGCAAAAGGCTGCCGCCATAGGCTGTCAGTTAGTGGATATCGAACTGGAAAGCGCTTCGGCCTTAAAGACCGGCGAATTGGGCAAGCTGCGATTAAAGGCGGGGGTCATCCTTTCGTTCCACGACTTCCGTGCGACCCGCAAGGTCGAAGAAACCTTCGCCAAGATGACGGCCCATCCCGCCGACTTCTACAAGATTGTTACTACGGCCACCAGTCTGCACGACAACGTGGTTATGATGAAGTTCCTGGAGCGCGCCAGCCATGAACACTCCGTCATCGGGCTGTGCATGGGCGAACAGGGGACGATCAGCCGCGTGCTAGGCCTGCGCGCGGGCAGCATCTTCACTTTCGCGGCAGCGTCGGTTGGCGAAGAGACCGGCCCGGGACAGATCACCGCCAAGACTCTGCGCGATGTGTACCGCATCGAGCAGGTGGACGCGGCAACGAAGGTGTACGGCGTGGCCGGCGATCCGGTGGCGCACTCGCTTTCGCCGGCGATGATGAATACCGCGTTCCGGCGCGAGAACGTCAACGCGGTTTACCTTGCACTACATGCCAAAGCGGTGGACGACCTGGTTGCCTGCGTACGCGAAATCCCCATCCAGGGGATGAGCGTGACCATGCCGTACAAGGAGGAGATCGTCGAACACCTCGACAACTCCGATCCGCTGACGCAGAAGGTCGGCGCTTGCAACACCGTGGTCCGCGGAGCGGATGGCCGCCTGTTTGGATTTAATACTGACGTCGCCGGAGTAGTCGGTCCGCTGGAACAGCGACTGACGCTGCAAGGCGCGAAAGTGGTCGTGCTCGGTGCCGGCGGCGCGGCGCGCGCGGCGGTCTTTGGACTGAAGGCGCGCGGGGCCGAGGTGTACATCCTCAACCGCACGCCCGCGGCAGCGCAGAAACTTGCGCGTCAGGCTCATGCGCGTTCCATCAAGCGCGCTGACCTGAAGAAGATCAAGCCCGACGTGATCATCAATGCAACCTCGGTCGGCCTCGGCGACGCAAAAGTCTCGCCGCTGCACCAAGAAGAGATCGAGGCACGCTTCGTCATGGACATGGTGTACCAGGGCGAAACCAAGTTCATGAAGCTAGCGAATGCGCGCGGCGCCACTGTCATTCCCGGTCACGAGATGTTCGTGCAGCAGGGCGCGCGTCAGTTCGAGATCTGGACAGGCAAGCCGGCGCCCGAGGCGGACATGCTCAACGAAGTGCTCTCCGCGATAGAACGACAGTCACAAAACGGAAAAACTTTGCGCAAATAGTCTGGCGATAAAGTAACCACTTCGGTGTACACCAAACGTCGATACTTCCGGCGAAGAAAAGTGCGCGGTAACGCTTGACAGTGCAGGTTTGTACAGCCATGCTAGTCACCTCCGGAGGCCCTATGGCGCAAACACAGCGCGAACAGCGCACAACCCGGCGCTTCGCATTGAAACTGCCGGTGACGGTGAAGTTTAACGAAGCTGGCGTGGAGAAGTCCGCGCATACCCGCGACGTCAGCGCGCGCGGCATCTGCTTTTATATGGATTCGTCGGTCACGGAAGGTTCGGAGATCGACTTCACCCTGACCCTGCCTCCGGAAATCACGTTGACTGAGAGCATCCGCGTGCATTGCAAGGGCAAGGTCGTACGCGTCGAGCCGCAAGTGCCCGGCGGACGTGTCGGCATCGCTGCCGTCATCGAGCGCTACGAATTCCTGGCGGAACCGTAAATCAGGGACAAGGGACGAGGATCAAGGGACAAGGCTATGCACGTAGCGTTGTCCCTTTCCATTTGCGATTACTTGTGCTCACGTCCGTGCCCCGTGTCCCGTGTCCCGTGTCCCGTGTCCCGTGGCCCCGTGTCCCTCGCCCCTCGTCCCTCGCTTGCGATATACTCGTGAGTTTGCCGCCACGTCACACATGCGGGTGACAAACACCAGCGGAGCCAGCCATGCCCGACACCATTGCCGCCTCGATCGTCGACGAAACCAATCCGTGGGAAGCGCAACGCACGCGCTTTAACCTTGCCGCCCAAAAACTGAACCTCGATGAAGGACTGTGGAAGGTCCTCAGTTATCCCACCCGCGAGATCACCGTGTACATCCCGGTGCAGATGGACGACGGCCATCTCGAAGTCTTCCGCGGTTATCGCGTGC
This sequence comes from Terriglobales bacterium, assembly GCA_050746165.1. Taxonomy (GTDB): domain Bacteria; phylum Acidobacteriota; class Terriglobia; order Terriglobales; family Acidobacteriaceae; genus DAISJI01. Next base: position 2,254 of record JBOGLI010000768.1, read on the forward strand.
AGCACTCGATCGCGCGCGGCCCGGCCAAGGGCGGCATCCGCTACGACATGAATGTCACCATCGAAGAAGTGCGGGCGCTCGCCGCATGGATGACCTGGAAGTGCGCGGTGGTCAACATTCCCTTCGGCGGCGCCAAGGGCGGCGTCATCTGTGACCCGAAAAAGATGTCGATGGGCGAACTGGAGCGCATGACCCGCCGTTACACCGCGGAGCTGGTCGAATTCATCGGACCGGAAAAAGATGTCCCCGCGCCTGACGTGAATACCAATGAACAAGTGATGGCGTGGATCATGGATACATATTCCATGCACACGCGCCAGACCTGCACCGCCGTCGTCACTGGCAAGCCGCTGAACATGGGCGGATCGCGCGGACGCCGCGAGGCCACCGGACGCGGCGTGATGATCGTCTGCGACCAGGCGATCACCAAGCTCGGCCTCAACCGCGATGAGTGCCGCGTCATCGTGCAGGGCTTCGGCAACGTCGGCTCCAACGCCGCGCGCCTGATGTTCGAAGCGGGTTACAAGATCATCGGCATCGTCGAGTATGACGGCGGCCTCTACAACGCCACCGGCCTCGACATCGACGCGCTCTGGGAATTCCGCTATCGCAACGGCTCCATCCACGGCTTCCCCGGCGGCGAGGCGATGGACAAGGACCAGCTCTTCCTCACCGAGTGCGACATCCTCGTCCCCGCCGCGACCGAGAACGTAATCACCAGCAAGAACGCCGACCGCCTCAAATGCAAGGTGCTGTGCGAGGGCGCCAACGGTCCCACCACCGCCGTCGCCGACGAGATCCTCCAGGAAAAAGGCGTCTTCGTGATTCCCGATATTCTCGCCAACGCCGGCGGCGTCACAACCAGCTACTTCGAGTGGGTGCAGGACCGCCAGGGTTATTTCTGGAAAGAGTCGGTGGTCAACGAGCAGTTGCAGACCATCATGGAAGCGTCATTCGACGATGTGGTCCGCTACGCCGAAACCCACAACGTGAACAACCGCATCGCGGCGTACATGCTGGCCATCGACCGCGTCGCCTACACCATCAAGCAGCGCGGGATTTACGCATAAGTGCAGTCCCGGAGGGACGTTTCGCTGGTAGCCCAGGACGAAGTCCTGGGTCACAACGCCGCGCGACCTTCCGAGTCCCGTAGGGACGGCCCGGCTCACGCGAACACATACCTCTCGTCGAAACTCACGCCGTTGCGCAACAACAAGGACTTCAATTCATCTTCGAACGGGTGATTCTTATGATGCTCCACCTGCCCTCGAATATATTCCGTGACCCGATCAACATTGGATTGGCTCACGCTGAATGCGGCGTATCCCTCCTGCCACGCGAACCTGCCACCCTTCATCACTCCTTCATTCATCCATTTCGAGGAATACGCCTTCAATGTCTGCACGATTTTCGAAACCATCATCGTCGGGGGCGCGGACATGAGGGTATGGACATGATTCTCGATTCCGCCGATCTCGAGAATGGGAATATTGTGGTTCCGGCCGAGACCGCCGATGTAGTCCCACAACCTCGGTTGGACGTCCGGCAGGATGAGCGGGCGCCGGCCCGATGTGGAGAAGACAACGTGGATCTGAATCGTCGTATAGGTATGGCCCATGCGTCCTCCGGAACCGAGGAGTGTACGATCACGGCAGAGCGAGCGAACGGTAAAACGAACGCAATTGCCGAGCCTCGCGGTTCCCTTTCGGGAAACTCGGTCCGTCCCGGCGGGACTCGAAACTCAAACGTCCCTCTGACCCAGGACTTCGTCCTGGGCTACCAGCGAACCGTCGCTCCGCGACTGCGGTGCTGATGCCGGCGTTCTGCCGAACTCTTTAGGTTATCCACTTGAAACGCTAAACTTGAAACGTGAAACTATCTCTGTGCGCAAGCTGATCCTCATCCTCGCGCTTCTCCTGCTGCTCACCTCCTGCGGACCAAACCACCCTTGGGGAAGGACGCCGCGCGGCCCGACAAAGGGTCGGGATTCGTACTCTCCACGAAATCGCGCGAAGGCCGCGGTACGGCCTGACCGCCCGACGCGAGTCCCAACCAGCGATGCGTCAATCTCGGCCGGAACTCTGGCATAATGTGCGCGTCGTAGTGCGACGCCCTTATGG
>JBOGLI010000769.1:0-3508 GCA_050746165.1 Terriglobales bacterium
GCTGGAAGCCCGTTACTCGCGCAAGCGGCTCGACCGCACGATTGAAGACGCCGGCCAGCTCACCTCCGCCGGCGAAGTCTATTACATCGTCAACCCCGGATACAGCCACGACTTGCAGCCGATCCCGGCATCCGAATGCAGCGACTGCCAGACGCAGCCCAAAGCCGTCCGCAACTACGATGGCCTGGAAATTAGTCTGACCAAGCGCTCCAGCGGCAAGTGGATGGGATCCGCTTCTTACACCTATAGCCGCCTGTATGGAAACTACAGCGGCCTGACCTCCACCGACATCAGCGACAGCGGCGTCGCCTCGCCCGGCCGTAACGGCGCGAACGTCGACCGCAACTTCGACGAGCCCTACATGCAATACGACGCGCATGGCAGGCTCAGCAACGGTCCGCTGGCAACCGATCGTCCGCATACCTTCAAGGCTTACGGCTATTACAACCTGAAGTGGTGGAAGTTCGATACTCGGCTGGGCGCGTTCCAGCAGTGGTATTCGGGCACGCCGCTCAGCACCTACATGAACGTCGACGGCGCCCCGGTCTTCGTCGAGGGCCGTGGAAAGTTCGTCACCATCAGCGTCGATCCGACGACCGGTCAGTGGAAATCAACGGGCGTCACGAACGCTCGCGGTAAGATCTTCAGCCAGACCGACTTCAGCCTGGCGCAGGACTTCCACGTGAGCAAGAGCAACGAGAGATTGGTGCTTGGCCTGGAAGGCAATATTACCAACCTCTTCAACCAGCACAGCCCGACCATCTACGGTCAGTCGCTCGATTCGCTGCAATACGGCGGCGGAATCTCGCCCGACCTGACCACCAACACCACCGACTACCACACCCTGATGCATGGGTATGACTACGTCACCGTCGCCAACGCTCAGGGCGTTCCGGCAGCAGCCGACTACGGCCATCCTCTGCAGTTCCAGGGCGCCCGTTCGATGCGATTCAAGATTCGCTTCAGCTTCTAACGAAGCTAATACGAGTCGCAACCTGGGGCCGGCAGCAATGCCGGCCCTTTTTCCTAGCCATCCTCTTGCACTCCGCAATCGTCAATCGAAAATCGAAAATCGGAACTTCTTTTGGTCTTTCTCCTTGTCAAGCCCCTCCCACGTCACAATTCCGCGCAATTCGCTCATTCCATTCCAAATCGAGTTCCGCAAATCACTTCCGGATTACCCCCTCCAACCTGCTATCCTGAAAGTAGAGAGTAGATAAAGAAAGCTCGCCCAAATCGGCGAGCCTTTTTATTTCTTACCCTGCGTACCCCCGCGCCCCCTGCGGTGATGATGTTTTCCTTTGCGCTCCTTTGCGTCCTTTGTGGTTAGTCTTTGTTGACCCGATGACCGGATTCTGGTGATTCCTGTGGAGATCGCTTCGAATCGCCGTGCAGATCGCTCCGATCCCTGTGGAATACGGCTCAGATCCCCGCGAATCCGTGGTTCGTAACTTCCTTGCTCCGGGGATTTTAGGAACGGGAATCTCTAAATCCCCGCAAAGAAAGGAGCAAAAATCCCCGCACCCATGCCGGTAGGGGGTATCCCTAGCTGCCCACCTGCCACACGGTGTCGATGACGCTGCCGTCCACCCACTTCACTACGGCGACCGGCCTCGGCCCCGGCTGCGGCTTCTGCGGTTTGCCGCCGCAAATGCGCTCGACGTCGCGCTGGATGTCGTGGATTGGACGGATGGGTAGCCGCGATCCCTTCACCGCCTCGAGTAGATCGGTGCGCCGCGGGTTGATCGCGATCCCGCGCTCGGTCACGACCACGTCGATCAGCTCGCCCGGGCCGGTCAGCGTGGTGACTTCATCGACGATCACCGGGATTCGATCGCGGAACGATGGAACCGCTAGGATCGTGCACCCGGCAAACAGGCAGTTTTGCCATCCGCCGATGCCGTGCAGCAGGCGCCCGTCCGAGTGCGTGACCACGTTGGCATTGAAGTTCACGTCCACCTCGGTCGCGCCCAGCACGGCGACATCGACCAGCGAGTTGAAAAACCCCTTGCCGTGAAAGTTGTAGGACGTGAAGGGTGAAGTCGGCACATGCCGCGGATCGGTGGCGATCGAACGCACCGCGTCGAGATCGAAGGTCTGCCCGTCGAGGATGTACTCGACCAGCCCCTCGTTGAGCATATCGACCAGGTACTTGGTCGAACCACCGCGCACGAATCGCGCCGTGACGCCCGCCTCCTTCATGTAACGCCGGAGATAATCGGCGAAGGCCAGCGCGATTCCGCCCGCGCCCGCCTGGAACGAGAAGCCCGGGCGCATGATGCCCGCGTCGCGCACGAACTGCGCCACGTACTGCGCGATCAGCAGGCGGTCGGGCGAGCGCGTGATCTGCGTTGTCCCGCTGACGATCTTCGCCGGGTCGCCGATGCTCGCGACTTCGACCACGTAATCCACGTTGTTGCCTTGGATCTGCCACGGCACGCAGGGGAAGGGAACGAGGTTGTCGGTGACTACGATGACGTGGTCGGCGTACATCGAATCCGCCAGCGCAAAGCCCAGCGACCCGCACGCGCTCGGCCCGTGCGACCCGTTGGCGTTTCCGAACGCGTCGGCCGTGGGCGCCGCGATCACCGCGATGTCGATGTGCACCTCGCCGTCCTGGATCGCCTGCCAGCGCCCGCCATGGGAGCGCAAAACGCCCGTGCCGCGCATATTTCCGCGGGAACAATAGTCACCCAGCGGTCCGTTCATCGAGCCCTCGATGTGATGCACGGCGCCGGATTCCATCAGGTCGATCACCGGCGCATGCGCCGGGAACGACGCGCTCGGGTACCACATCAGGTCCTTGACGCCCATCGAGGCGGCAGTCTGGAGCGCGGTGAGCGCTACGCGGTCGCCATCACGCAGGTGATGGTGCGACGAGATCGTCATCCCGTCTCGCAGCCCGCACTTCTGCAGGGCGGTGGCGAGATCGGCGACGCGCTTGTCGCCGTTCATCGGGTATTGCGCGGCACTCCGTACCGGCGGCGCGGCCTTGTGCCCCTGCGGCGGCACTTCGTTGACGCCGGCGTACGGCCGCTGCTCGCGACCGTTGACGTACGTCGGCACCATGCGCCCTGCGGCGTTGCGCTCGAGCTCGACCTTCGTTGTCGTTGTGCTCATGGTAAAACCTAACCACGGATTTTCACGGATGAACACGGATTAAGAGAATCAGTGAAAATCCGTGTAAATCCGTGATTAATCTCTTCAGCCTTCTCCGCCTTCGGACTTCGCGGTCGGCGCAGGCGCAGCAGCCGCGGCCCGCTCCCGCATCTCCGCCGTGACCAGGTTCATGTGCTCCGCTCGCTCGACCAGCTTTAACGCCCGATTCACCACGGGAGGATCGATCATCTTGGAACCTAGAGACACGACTCCGATCCCGCGCCGCTTCGCCTCGTCGTAGGCAGCAACGATCTTCAGTGCTCGCTCTATCTCCTGCTCCGACGGCGCGAACGCCTGGTGAATGACCGCGACCTGTAGCGGATGCACGCAGCCCATGCCTTCGAAACCC
>JBOGLI010000770.1:0-2491 GCA_050746165.1 Terriglobales bacterium
GGTGGTTGCTGCTCGATGTGATCGAGCGCGGCGTTCGGGTCGGCAAAAGCGAACACGTCAAAGTTTTCGCGGCGAAAGGCGATCTTGATCACCTCACGCATGGTGGCGCTGTCGTCGATGAATACAACGGATGGTTGCGGCACTTATCGGACCTCCCTCGAAGTGTTTTGTTCGTCCAGTTCGCGGCACGCATCGAGCATTAAGGCAGTCGATGAGCGCAGCACCGTACGGATGGCGACCGTGTCGCCGGGAACGAATTTGTAAACGCCGGCATCGGCGCCATTGCAGCTTTTGACCATGGCGATTACGGCATCTTCCCCGATCAGTTCGCCGCATTCGGCGTGCGAAATGTCTCCGCCATCGAAAAAGACCACGCCGTCCAGGTCATGAAAGTTGATGTGCAGCGCTCCGGACTTGCGCGACTGCGACAGCATCTGCACCACGCTGGGCAGGTCCAGGTGCGACAGGTTTCCAGTCAGGCCGGTATCGTCGCCGGTCAGCATCTGCGTTGGCTGGAAGCCATCGCGTTGGCTGCGGAGCAGGTCGCGCAGGTGCGCGGCAATCTGCTCCGGTCCGAGGCGCCGGTCCACGAAATCGGTGCACCCGGCGCGAAACGCAGCCATGAGGGCCTGGTCTCCACTGTCTCCCATCGCGATCACCGGTATGTGCGCCGTCTTGGGATCGGCTTGCAGCAGGGGAGGCAGATCGAAAGCACTCATCTCGCGCAAATTCGTGGCGCAAATGATCAACGACGGCGGCTGCCATTCGAGCATGGTGAGGGCGTAAGCCGCCTGCGTGCTGTGGATCACATCGATCCCCTCTTTTTCAATGGCGCCGGCAAGCCGCTTGGCAAAAAAGACGTTGCTATCGATCAGCAGGACAGTTCGGCGGGCCGTGTTGTTGGCTTCCTGTCTGGTAATCTCCGAACTCATTCGGCACCCACCCGCGTCGCTCCGTGAATACAGAGGACTCTTTCCTCGATACTGGCGGCCACGTGGTCGATCGGCAAAACGGCGTCGACCACACCGGCCTTGATGGCCTCGGCATTCATGCCGAAGATCACCGATGTCATTTCATCCTGCGCGATCACGAAACCCGAGGCTTCGCGGATCGCGCGTGCGCCGTTGACGCCGTCGTTACCCATTCCGGTCAGCACCACGCCGACGGAAAGTGGCCCGGCAATCTCCGCCGCCGATTGCATGCTGACGTCGGCACAGGGCCGATAGCCATTGATGCGAGGTTCGTCGCTGACCAGCAGCCGGCCGGAACCTGATACGCGCAAGTGATTCCCTCCCGGGCACACATATACGGTCCCCGGACAAAGCGCCTCGTCGGCTTCAGCCTGCTTCACACGGAGGGCGCAGACCTCATTCAATTGCTCGCTGAATTGCGCGGTGAAAGTCGCCGGCATGTGTTGAACAAGAAGGATGGCGGCGGGAAAATTCCTCGGGAACAGCGGCATCATCTTCATCAGCGTCGCTGGACCGCCGGTGGACGCGGCGATTACCACCAACGGAAATTTCAACGTCCGTATCGCCGGCGATACCAGCACGGGAGAACGCCGGGGAATCGGCTCTTTTCCCGGTTCGACGCGTGGCGCGGAAGTAGCAATCTCGGTGGCGAGGCGGGAACGGGCGGCGTTGCGCACCACTCTGACCTTGCCCGCCATCTTCAGTTTGCGGCAGATCGCGTCACGGACCGATTCCATGTCGAGGTCCACCCCACCGGATGGCTTGGGAATGAAATCAATCGCTCCAATCTCCAGCGCCTTGAGGGTGATGGCGGCCCCTTCGCGCGATTCCGAGCTGACGATCAGGATCGGCTTGGGATTCGACGACATAATCAGTTCGGTCGCTTGCAAGCCGTCCATCAGCGGCATATTGATGTCCATGGTGATTACGTCCGGCTGCAGAAGCGCCGCCTGTGAGACCACATCGCGGCCGTCGCGCGCTTCTCCCACGACCTCCAGACCCGGGTCGGAGGAGATGATGCGGTGCAGGACTTTCCTCATGAAAGCCGAGTCATCGCAAATCAACACGCGGGTTCGTTTTTCGGTCGCTGGCATTTCGTCCAACCTATTTCTTTACTGCGCGGCCGGCACAGCCGGGCCGATCAATTTCTGCACCGCATCGACAAACTGATCTTCCTGCACTGGCTTCGTCATGAATGCCGAGGCCCCATCTTTCATCGCGCGCTCGCGATGCTTGGCTCCAGCCCGCGAGGTGACGACCATGACAGGGATGGCGCGCGTCTTCTCTTCCTGCCGCAAGTGGGACATCAGTTCGTATCCGTTCGTGCGGGGCATCTCCAGGTCAGTGATGACGAGATCGCAACCGTGTTGCGCGACGATGTCGAGCGCTTCCAGCCCATCGCAGGCCAGGCGCACGCGATATCCGGCTTTCTCAAGCATGCGTCCCACAAACTTGCGCACACTGATGGAATCGTCGGCAAGCACCACCGTTCTCTGCGTAGGCAGCGGTTCCATTACGAG
>JBOGLI010000771.1:0-3014 GCA_050746165.1 Terriglobales bacterium
GCATGCGACGGTCCTCCTCGTGTGAGCTGCCGAATCATCCCACTTTGGGGATGCCAGCGGCGGACCATCTCATTAGGGGATTTATCGTCAATCGTTGAACGTGTGATATTTTGCGCCAGCGTGAAAATGCTCCTGTTAATCGTCTCGATTTCGTCTGTTGGCTTTCTGTTCGGCCAATCCGCTCGCGTCAAAGAACATCTCGTTAAGTTCTCCAATCTGTCGAAAGAGGACAGTGAGCGCTTGGACAAGCAAAGATTGCTAATCGGTGATGTTGTTAAGCAGAGATACGGGGCAACGACACTGACAAGAACGAGTGCTGATTTGCCTGTTCTCCAGCGGCTCATCGATGACGGCATATTCGATAAATCGCAAACTTATCAGCTACAGTGCCTTGGTGTTGCCTTTGGAGACGTGCTCGCGAGCGAAATGCCCCTTCGCTGGGCAATGATTACAGACGAATACGGCAGCGATCCGACGCTGCGCTTCAAGAAAACAGAAATCAATGTGAACGCCCTCACGATGATCTCGAAGCGCTTCGAGCGAGGCGAACGCGTAAATCTCTCATGGTTACTGCTGGAGACTCGGAAGCAGGTGTCAGCGACGGAACACCGGGTGAAGTAGGTGCTCAACGAGCGTGAACAGGACTTATCGTAAGTTTGCGCCCTTTGTTCGCCTGTCGCAACTTCTCTCTTCGAGAATCCCCGCGCCTGGTTGCAGGGGAGTGACGCGGGCGACGTGCGCATCTCTCGCTATAACTTCGAGCGTTTCGTCGTGAAACGTGATGACCCAGTGCCGAAAGCGTTCTCGATATGCTCCCGCTATATGCCTTGGGTGTACTTCATTACGTCGATCGAGTTCAGCAATGAGAGGCGAATTCATTACCGAGTGAAAATCATAGTGCGCCAGTCCATGCGGGTAGAGTGCGTGACTGCCCAACGCTTCGTCATTCGGATAGCCGAATGCGTAGTACATAACAATGTCGAAGTGCAGTACTGCTGTGGAACCCGCGTCGCGATGGGTTGCGCCGATGACATAGGCACACGTCAGTCCTGATTCATCGCTGTAAATGACGGGCATGGGCGCTCCCGCGTCCATCGCAGGTGGCTCGTTCCACTTTTCTACCACTGGAGTCATAAAGGTCGTTAAGGAGCGATAACAGGGCTTATCGCAAGTGTGCGCCGTCTGTTCGCCAGGAGCAAGCTGATCGTAGCGAATACCCCATCCTCCGCCAAAGGCAGGCGGAAGGATGGGGCAACCACCACAGTTGATTTACTGGAAAGGGAGGCCGTCACCCTGGATGGTCTGTGACGTTAAAGAACCCCCCGGGTAAGCCAACACCGGGCTTACCCGGGGCACCCTCAAGTGTATTTATGAGTTTTGACTCGGCGCTCACCCGGGCGACCTGCCAGCGCCCCCGCGCCCCGTCGGAAGAACATCCAACAGAAAGTCGTAATGCACAGAGCTACGACCGTGACGTAAAACGCGATCGACGCATGTTCTGCGTTCGACTCACTTCTGCGTCGTCTTGAGCACTTTCACGATCGCGGCGATGGTGTTCCAGTTCCGCGTGGTGGCCGGAACGCCGAACAGCTTATCGACCTTCCCCAGGTAGCCAATTGTTTTCATGTGGCGGCGGTAGGTGCCGAAGACGAACTGTCCTTGCGCTGCCATCACGCGCACCAGCCATTCGCCGTCGGCGGGGAATGACACGGGTAGCGGTGAGCGGATACCTCCCGCCTTCGACAGAATACTGACGAAGCGCACCACGTCTTTCGCTACCGGCTCGAATGGATTGTCGCTTTCCAGAAGAAGCAGGTCGCGGCCCTCGCACATGATCACTTCGGCTTCGAAGGGCAGCTTCTTGAGCAGCGCAGCGCGGAACTTCGCCGCCGTACCCGGTTTGCGCACAACGAACGTCCCGGCGGCGCCGATGTTCACCACGTCGAAGGCGCTGAGTTCGCGTGCGAGGAGGCTGGGGCGGAACGTGCGGTGTCCGCCGACATTTACGCCCCGGAGAAAGACGACGAGAGCCATGGCGAATGTGAGGAAACGAAGACCTCGAGGATTGTAGCCCTGTTGTCGTCCGCCGTTCCAACCGTCAGGCTTCCGACGAAACACGAAACACGAAACACGAAACACGGAACACGAAACACGGTTTCCCCGATCTGCGACAATATCCCCAGCATGACCCCAGAGATGATTGGGCGGTACAGGATCGTTCGTGAACTCGGCCACGGCGCCATGGGCGTGGTGTATGAGGCCGAGGACCCGAACATCTGCCGCACCGTGGCGCTCAAGGTCGTCCGCACCGACCATATCGGCGCCAACCGCGACGAGGTCGTGCGCCGCTTCAAGAACGAGGCGCGCGCCGCCGGGAACCTGAGCCATCCGAACATCATCACCATCCACGACGCAGGCGAGCACGACGGCCTTCTCTACATCGCCATGGAATGCGTGCAGGGCACGACGCTCGCCGACCTGATGGCGAAGCAGGGACACATGCCCGCCGAGAAGGTGGTGGAGATCATCCGCCAGGTCTGTCAAGGGCTGGATTTCGCGCACAAGCGCGGCATCATCCATCGCGACATCAAGCCGGCGAATATCCTGCTGAGCGATTCGCTGGTGAAGATCACCGACTTCGGCATTGCCAATGTCGGCGATGGCATGACGATTACCGGCACCGTCGTCGGCACGCCGAATTACATGTCGCCCGAGCAGGTGCTGGGAAAGCCGCTCGACGGCCGCAGCGACCTGTTCAGCGTCGGCGTAATGCTCTACGAAATGGTGACCGGAGAGCGGCCCTTCGAGGGGCAGAGCATTACCACGATCATGTACAAGATCGTGCACGAGGACCCGATCGCGCCGCGCAAGCTCGACACCTCCATTCATCCCGGGCTGAGCGCAGTGGTGGAGAAGTCGCTGGCTAAATCTCCGGAGGCGCGCTTCCAGATGGGCTCGGAACTCGCAACTGCGTTGGAGAATTACAGCAAGACTCACGTCGGCCCGGCGACCTT
>JBOGLI010000772.1:0-3818 GCA_050746165.1 Terriglobales bacterium
CCTGACCATCGTGTGCGAGAGGGCCAGAGCCGGCAGATACCGGTAGGACGCACCATAGGCGAGGCGCACGCCGTTGGCCCGACATCCCTCGATCATACGTTCGCAAGCTTCGACAGACAGTGCGAGCGGCTTCTCGCACAGGACATGCACTCCGGCTCGTGCACATTGCAGAGCAAGCTCCTCATGCAGGGCAGGGGGAGTCAGGACGCAGACAAGATCGGGCGCTGACTCCGCAAGCAGCTCGTCAAACGACTGAAAGTGAGGTAGGCCAAATCGGTCGCTCGCTTCCCGCAATCTCTTGGGATCGGGGTCTGCGACCCCCACCACCTCGATCGTGGGGATCGACCGATAGGCTTCAGCATGAAAGTGCGCAACGGCGCCGAATCCTACGATTCCGACTCGCAGCTTCCCCGCCACAGTACCCCTGCTGCCTTGCATTTGTTCTTCGTCATATTACAACATTATCGTCATGAGGCGATATGAGGATTTTTCCTGGCATTTGTGTGGAGTGGGAGCGGCTCCGAGCGCGCTTCTAGCTTCTTGCCATGATATTAAAACCTGACTATCATGATATCTTAAAGGCGAGCAAAGACGCGCCGAGCCTGCGGACGACGTCCCGGACTTACCGCCGGAGCCATCACCAGACATGACGCGCGCGGAGATTTCCATCGCTCTCCACGGGGGTTCCGGCGCGAAACCCGGCCACGATTACGGCAGCGTGACCCGCCATATGAGGGGCCTGATCGAGCTCGGTCAGGAACGACTGCAGCGCGGCATCCCTGCAGTGGAGGTTGCGGTAGAGATCGTCGCCGCTTTGGAGTCCTCGGGCCTGTACATTGCTGGACGCGGCGCCTCCCCCAATCTCGACGGGGACTACGAACTGGACGCGTGCGTGATGGACGGCTCGAGTGGCAGCGCAGGCGCGGTCGCGGCGCTCACGGGGTTTGCGAACCCGATCCGCGCCGCCGCTGCTGTGATGAGGAAAACGCCTCACGTGCTGCTGGTGGGTAGTGGCGCTGCTCAATTCGCTAGACAGCAACGACTCGAGGCGACCCCCGCGCATTCAGCGTGGTACACGAACGCCTGCAGTTTTGAAGCCGTACCGGCCGCCGAGTCTCACGGTACAGTGGGGTGCGTGACGCGGGATGTACGCGGTAATCTCGCTGCGGCGACCTCAACTGGCGGCGCGTTTGGCAAGCTACCCGGACGTGTCGGAGATTCGGCGCTGATCGGAGCAAGCACCTGGGCCGACCGGAACCTTGCTGTTTCGTGCACAGGACACGGAGAAGCGTTCATTCGCGCTGCGGCGGCCGCTCAGGTCGCTCACCGTGTGCGTTTCGGCGCCCAAACTCTCGAGGCGGCCGCGACAGCCGTCATTGAGGAGATTGCCGCTCAGGGCGGTCACGGAGGACTCATCGCGATCGATTCCAGCGGGAACGTCACGATGCCGTTCAGATCGTCAGGAATGAAGCGGGCTGCACTGCTGAACGACGGGACAATCCTGTCGTTGGCGCCCTAGCCACGCTGAACCTAGGGCGCCCGGAGGTACTTAGCAAACCACGCGAGCGATCGGTTGATTGCGTCGATTTGGTCCTCACGTTTCGCAAATCCATGGCCTTCGTCTGGATAGTAGTGAACATCGACGCTTTTCCCGTCCTCAGTCAGTGTTGCCACAACCTGCTCCGCCTCTTCCTTGGGGACCCGTGGGTCCTTCTCGCCCTGCAACACGAGGAGCGGCGCTTTGATCGCATTGAGGTACTTGAGCGGAGAACTGTTCTCGTAGACCGCCGGATCTTTCGCGGGATCCCCGAGGAGCCCTTTCTCGTACTCCTTGAGCTGCGCGTCCGTGTGCTCAAATATCGTCTTCCAGTCGATGATGCCGTAGAACTCAACGCCGGCAGCCCAGATGTCAGGCGTCTTGGCAAGCGCCATCACCGTCATGTAGCCACCGTAGGATGCGCCAGTTATTCCAATCCGCTTCGGATCCACGAACCCGGTTGATTCAAGGAATTTCACTGCATAAATCTCATCCAACAGATCGCCGCCTCCGAGGTCTTGGTAGTTGGCCCTTTGGAACTTAACTCCGTAGCCTGTCGAACCGCGAACGTTGGGCTCAATACAGATATAGCCGCGCGACACATACGCCGCGATCCAGGTACTCCAACGGTCTACCGACTGTGCGGTCGGACCGCCGTGTGGAAGAACAAGCAGCGGGTTCGAGCCGCCGCGCTTGAGATTGAATGGCATCCACAGCAGCGCACTGATGGTCTGGCCGTCGTAGCTTCGGTAGTGCACCAGCTGGGTCGACGGCATCGGGGCACTCGCGAGGCTCGCGATCGCCGAAAAGGTCACTTGCCGTGACGATTTCGTATTGAGATCGTAGACCCAGAGATCCGGGGGCCGGGTGGCGCTCTCATGGGAGATCAGTACCTGGTCCGCGCGCGGGGCGAACACGCCCGGATTCCCAGCGAAGGAATTGATGCCCGCAGGAAAGCTCACGGGTTCACTACGCCCGCTGCCGAGGTCGGCGAGGTACGCATCGACTTGACCGTCGGCATTGATCGTGTACGCGACCGATCGACCGTCGCGTGAAAAGCCCGCGCCCGAGGCTTGCCACTCTGTGTTAGTCACCCAGTGCAGCTTGCCGCTCGCGATCTCGAGCAGCGCTACGTTCAGGTAGCCGCCCTTTTGATTCGAGTTGACGAGCAATGTGCGCCCGTCCGGAGACAAGCGCGAGCCCAGGAAAAGCGCTTTGCCTCGATGGGGGGTCAGGCCGCGCGCCTGACCGGTCACCGCGTCGATCGCGAAAATGTCTGCGTCGGTTTCGGTGGCGTTGACCCGGGTGGCATAGAGCGTCTTTCCGTCCGGACTCCAATCGATGATGCGCCACGACTGATCAGGCGTAGCCTCGTGAGTCAGCAGGCGGACTTTGCGCGTCTTCCAGTCGAGCAACTCGATGTCATAGGAACTCGCTGTGCGGGGCTTGTATAGCAGGGCGATCTGTGAGCCGTCGGGGGACCAGCTCGGAGTCTCTTCACGCGCCTCGGGGGTATGCGTCAGGTTCTCGGCGTTGCCGCCGGTGCTCGAAACGGCGTACAAATCCCACATTTCGTCACCGGCGTGGTCCTGCTGATAAACGATCCATTGGCCGTCCGGCGACCATGCGGCATTCTCCTGGCGATCATCGGATTGCGTCAGCTGAATCGGCCAGCCACCGGATGAGCGTACCTTCCACAGGTTCATGCGCCCGCTCAAGTTGGTGCTGAACACAATCTCGCTTCCATCCGGAGACCACGCGGCGTCTCTGACAGAGCGGCTGAAATAAATATCCTCGACGGGAACGGGGCGGGCGGCGGAGTTAGTTGGCGAGACGATGGATCTGGGGTCTGTGATCGGTCTAGCCCGCGGCGAGGAGGTCGCCGGGACTGCCGTGGAAACGAGCCCCGTGGCGCACGCGCACGTAGCAGTGAGTGCAGTCAGCGCCGGCACGAACGAAAACTTACGCATGCGTGTCGTCTACCTATGAGGTTGCCCAAGCCGCATGGCTACATTATCATGATGCGAATGATGATTAAAACCGGCACGCTCTCATCGATGCAACTGGAGGATCATATCGTACGCATCCTGCACCGGCCGCGGGGCTTCACCTTGAGTCGGGTCCATGACTGCGTGTGAGCAACGTATATGACCGACGCCCCAATCGGCGCCCTGTGAAGTCATCACGATCGCGCGGCTGGGCGCATCGCAAGCCCGTGGCCGAGGCGCTGGGCGATCTGAGTAGCAATTCTCGCGCGCCCAGCTTGAGGCGCGTTCTGGGG
>JBOGLI010000773.1:0-4957 GCA_050746165.1 Terriglobales bacterium
ATCTAGCGTCGATGTGCGATTCAGCGAGCAAATCAATCGTGACCGGCGAGTGGAGTTTCGGCTCCCGTAGACATGTTCAAAACCCTCTTCGGGTCATCGCCGGGTAAACAGCCCGACGCTGCGAAGGACCCGGGCGCAAATAAAGAACCAAGCTTATTAGAGCGTCTGAAAGCCGGCGTGCAGAAGACTCGCGCCGGGCTGATGGAGAAGCTTGAAGACGCCGTCAGCGGGCGCAAGGAGATCAACGCCGAGGTTCTGGAGGAGCTGGAATACGCCCTGATCACGGCCGACATCGGGGCCAAGACCACGGCGGAGATCCTGGAGCGAATCCGTGAACGTGTCGCGCGCCACCTGGTGGGCGATGCGGGCGAGCTTAAGGGCCTGATCCGGCAATACCTCCTGGAGGTCCTCGAAGCGACGGAGCGGCCTGTTCCGCAAGTAGCCGAGCCACCCGCCGTCATCATGGTGGTGGGTGTGAACGGCGCCGGCAAGACGACTTCGATCGGGAAACTGACTCGCCGGCTGCAATCGGAAGGGCGTAGCGTGCTGTTGTGCGCGGCGGACACGTTCCGGGCGGCGGCGATCGAACAGTTGGAAGTGTGGGCGCAGCGCACCGGCGTGGATCTGATCCGGCAGCAGACGGGATCGGACCCGAGCGCGGTCATGTTCGACGCGTTGCAGGCCGGCAAGGCGCGCAAGATCGACTATGTGATTGTCGACACCGCCGGAAGGCTGCACACCAAAGAGAACCTGATGGCCGAGCTTCAGAAGATGCGGCGGACGGCCGCGCGGGTGATTCCCGGGGCTCCGCACGAAGTGCTGCTGGTGATCGAAGCGACTACCGGGCAGAACGGGCTGGAACAGGCCCGCAAGTTCACGGAATCGTCGGAGGTCACCGGCATCATTCTCACCAAGCTCGATGGAACGGCCAAAGGCGGCGTGGTGGTGGCTATTTCGCGCGAGCTGGGATTGCCGATCCGCTACGTCGGCGTGGGCGAACAGTTGGACGACCTGCTGCCGTTTGAGCCCGCCAATTTCGTGGCATCCTTGTTTGATTAGGAGAAAAAAAGGGGACAGCCGCTACCGCTTGTCAAGCGCGATATGATCCAGCAAGTGGGACGACTGTCCCCTTTTTTTCGTCCCATTTCTATGAATCATCTGGAAGAGGCTTTGGATCTCGCGGCACGTGGGTGGGGCGCGACTTCTCCTAATCCCGCAGTGGGCGCGGTGGTGGTGCGCGACGGAGAAGTGGTCGGCCGCGGATATCACACCTGGGCCGGACTGAAGCACGCCGAGGTACTGGCACTCGATGAAGCTGGCGATCGCGCGCGCGGCGCGACCTTGTATGTAACGCTCGAACCCTGCGCGAGCCTCGGCCGGACGCCGCCGTGTATCGATGCGATATTGGCGGCGGGCGTGCGTAAGGTGATCGCGCCGATGGAGGATCCGAATCCGCAGACTTGTGGCCGCGGATTCATGCGTCTGCGGGATGCGGGAATCGAAGTGGAATTGGCCGCGGACTACGCTGCGCGGGCCACGGAGATGAACGAACCCTTCATTCATTTCATGCGCACCGGACGGCCGCTAGTGACGCTGAAATCGGCGGTGACACTGGATGGAAAGATCGCCGCGCCGGAAGACGGCACTCCTGGATATACACCAGGCTGGATCACCAGCGAGACCGCTCGACTGCACGTGCAGACGCTGCGGCATCGGTCCGACGCGATTCTCACCGGCATCGGCACCGCGCTGGCCGACGACTGCCGGCTCACGGATCGCTCAGGCCTCGATCGGAGCCGGCCGCTCTTGCGGATTGTGCTCGATTCGCAGTTGCGCTTGCCTTCGGAGTCGCAGTTGGTCACATCGTGTAACAGCGATGTCCTGGTTGTCACGACTTCCGCGGCATCCCCCGACCGGCGAAGGCGTCTGGAGAGCATGGGCGTGCGCGTCGAGGTGCTGGAAAGCAGTGACGGGCGAGTCAGCCTGCAAGGCGTGGTCGGCATGCTGGCGCGCGAAAAATATCTTTCGATGATGATCGAGGCGGGCAGCCGCGTGAACTGGAGCGCGCTCGAATCGGGCGTCGCCGATAAGATTTATTTCTATTACGCGCCGAAGATTCTGGGCGGCACGCAGTCGCTTCCGGTGGCCGGTGGAGCAGGACGGCGCCGACGCAAGGATGCGATCCGGTTTCGCGACGTGAAGCTGCATTCGATCGCCAAGGACGAATTCGCCGTGGAAGCCTGGGTGGAGCGCGAAGGCTGATGTTCACCGGCATCGTCGAAGAACTGGGGACAGTTGCAGCCGCCGGGACGAAACTGGAAGTGCGGTGTTCCTCGGTGCTCTCCGATCTTTCGATCGGCGCGAGTATTGCCGTGAACGGCGTCTGTCTCACTGCAGTGGAGGTCAGCGGCGAAGGTTTTGCCGCGGATCTGGCCCCGGAGACGCTTTCCCGCAGTAATCTTGGCGATCTGGCAGCCGGCTCGCGAGTGAATCTGGAGCGTCCAGTGACTCCGGCCACGAGAGTTTCCGGACATATTGTCCAGGGACATGTGGATGCGACGGGTGAAGTCGTCGCACTCAACGCTCTGGGTGACGGCAACTGGTGGCTTAAGGTGCGTATGCCGAAATCGCTCGATCGTTATTTGGTGGAGAAGGGTTCGGTCACGCTGGACGGAATCAGTCTGACCATCGCGGCGATAGATCTGGACGTGATCGGCGTAACCATTATTCCGCACACGTTCTCGAACACGACGATCGGGCAGGCTCGCGTGGGCAGCAAGCTCAATATAGAAGTGGACGTGCTGGCGAAGCACGTCGAGAAACTGCTGGCGCACCGATAACGCATGACGCCAACACCCCTGTTGGTCGAGACAGCCGCGAAACTCACGCCTGGACGGGCGCTCGATCTGGCCTGCGGCTCGGGGCGCAACGCAATCTGGCTTGCCGAGCACGGCTGGCAGGTCACGGCGGTGGACCGTTCGCCAGTCGAGATTCCTGGGGTGGAGACGCACGTCGCCGATCTCGAGAAGCACGGGTTCACGATCGCCGAGGCGAACTGGGACTTGACCTTAGTGTGCTACTACTTACAACGCGATCTGTTCGAACCCGTCAAGCTGGGCTTGAAAGCTGGCGGGGTCGCGCTGGTCATTGTGCATCTGGGCGAGTCGCGCTTCAGCGTCCAACCGGGAGAGCTGGCGAAATACTTCGAGGGCTGGGAGATCCTGCACTCCTTCGAAGGGAAGACGGAGCACCATCGGGCGGTTGCCGAGATCGTGGCTACCAAACGCTGAGAGACTCTTCGAATAGCTTCGCCAGTTCCTCTGGACCGGCGGCGCGCGGCGATAGCTTCGTCACGCGATGCTGCGGCAGAGTTCCTTCCACCAGCGCCGAAATATCAGACGAAGTATACCCGATCTCGCGCAACCCGTTGGGAGTTTTCAGGCGCTGCATGAACCAGGTGATGCGCTCGGAAAGAATCCGGCCGGCGTCAGCGGCCTGGTAGCGGGAGACGTCCACACCCAAAGCCTCCGCGGCTTCCAGGTGCCGCGCGGGATTCGCCGGGGCAGTGTAGCGAAATACAGCCGGCGCGTTCAGAATCACCGAGAATCCATGCGGAATGAGCGGGTGATCCGTAACGTAGCCCGGCGGGCGATAACTCTTCACGTTGCCCGAAACCGGATACGACATTCCATGCGGCAGATGCACGCCCGCGTTGCCGAATCCGACGCCCGCATAAGACGCCGCCAGCAGCATGTTCGCGCGAGCCTCGTCGTCGGAAGGATCTTCGACGGCGCGCACCAGATACTTGGCTACCATGCGCAGAGCTTGCAGCGACCACACGTCGCTGATGGGATTCGAGCCCTGATACGCAGGGCGCACCAGAGGTCGATCGGGCAGGGGACGCTCGGAGAAGGGCAGCGCGGTGAATGATTCGATCGCGTGGCTGAGAATATCGAGTCCGCTCGACGCCGCCACCTGCGACGGCATCGTACGCGTGTTATCCGGATCCAGTAGCCCGAGCGTGGGCTTCAGGCGGCGGCTGGCGATGCCGGTTTTCGCGTGCATCTTGCTTAGGTCGAAAATGCTGACGCCGGTGGTTTCGCTGCCCGTGCCGGCCGTGGTGGGGATGGCGATCAACGGCTTGAGCGGCCCGGGAACGGGCAGGCCTTTTCCAATCGGCGGATTCACATAGTCCAGAAAATCAGCCGGCGGATAGGTGACGTATAGGTTCACTGCTTTGGCGGTGTCCATTACCGATCCGCCGCCGACGGCGACGATAGCGTCGTAGTTGCCTTGACGTGCGAACGCGATCGCGTTGAGAAAGGATTCGTCGGTCGGTTCCACACGCACACGATCGTAAATCGTCGCGGCAATGCCGTTCGCCTCCAGCGACTCCAGCACCGTCTGGACCGGAGGCAATTTTCGCAAGACCGGATCGGTCAGGACCAGAATGTTCTTCGCTCCGAGATCGGCCAGGTCCATGCCAACTTCGCGCGTCACGCCCGGACCGAACCGGACGCTCGACACCGCCATTTCAAATGCAATTTCGTGAGGCATGGGATCAGATCGCGGCGACCGCGGGAGATCCCTCCGTGCGTCGCAAGCGGCGTGCAGCGGGACTGAGCACGCGATTCCACCACATGATCGCTCCGGTCACGAACAAAATCACCGGAAGGAGACCGAGCACCACCCACACGGCTTTTGTTTTCGATCCCGCGAAGTTCCCAAAGTGCAGGTAGTAAATCCAGTGAATGAAGTTGTCGCCGGCGCTGCGGCGGATCGGCGGGCGTCGTCCGCCCCTTCCGAAAGTTTGTGCCAGTACGGAAACTCCCGGATTCTCCGGAGCCGCGAGCGTTACGTCCTCGGGCAGCGCGTACTGGATCAGCGGTGAGTAATGATTGATGATCTTCTGGAACGGCAAGGGAAACGCGAGGTATATGCCGGTAACCGCCCACAT
>JBOGLI010000774.1:0-5356 GCA_050746165.1 Terriglobales bacterium
GGATCAGCGTGAGCATCGAGAACATGAACAGGTTCAGGTATCCGAAGAACCGATAGTAGCCGCCCTCGTGCGCCATGTAGCCGGTCGAATAAATGTGGATCAGCATGCCCACGCCGGTGACGAACAGCAGCCAGATCGCCGACAGCGGGTCGAGCAGGAATCCTGCATCGGCATGGAACGTGAACGGCCCATGCGCGCCGGGAATCGTGAGCGGATGCGCCAAGTCGCCCGTGCCCAGCCAGGTGAACAGGACTGTTTCGTACGGCCCGTGATTATGCGCCGGCTGCCACGTCTGCGTGTACTGCCACACCGCGCCGCATGACATCAGGAAAGCCAGCACTACGGTCCCGACGCAGAACGCGTTGACGAATTTCTTCTCCAGGCGGCGCCCGAAGAAGAACATCACGGCCGCGCTGAAGATCGGCAACAGCGGGATGACCCAAATGTGTTCGAGGAAGAACATTTTTTTGTCTCGACTAACTGCTCGGCCCGGTTGTTGGTTCTTGGTTATCGGTTCTTAGTAATCAGGGTTACCAACAACCAATCACCAACGACCAACAACGAATCACCACTTGAGTAAATCCACTTCATCGACGTTGACAGTCTCTTTATTCCTGAAAAACGCGATCAATATGCCCAGTCCGACCGCAGCCTCCGCCGCCGCATCGGTCACAACGAATATCGAGAACACCTGCCCGTGCAGCCCGTACAGCCGCGAGAACGCCACCAGGTTCAGGTTCACGGCGTTCAGGATCAGTTCGATCGACATCAGGATCACGACCACGTTGCGCCGCGTCAGCACTCCGATCGTGCCAATGATGAACAGCGCCGCCGCTACCACCAGGTAATGCAGTGTTCCGATAGGTGCCATAAAAGCAGCTCTTAGCTATTAGCTCTCAGCTTTTCCGGACTTGCGGTTTTCAAATTCCGCAATTCCCCGATTCGGCAATTCCGCAATTCGTCTTGCCCAACGCCCAAAGCCCAACGCCCTAAACCCGTTTCTTCGCCATCACCACCGCTCCCACGATTGCCACCAGCAGCAGCAACGACGCGACTTCAAACGGCAGCAGGTAGCTCTGGAACAGCACCATGCCTACCTGTTGCGTATTCGTCGGCTCCGGCAGGCTCATTGGATTCTTCGGGAAGATCGCGCTTCCCTTCTGGTAGACGAACACGAACATCGCCCCAAGCGCCAGGCACGCAGCGAGTCCGACCTGCCACTGCGCGTTGAACACATACTCTCGCTGCGCTCGCTCGATATTCACCAGCATGATCACGAACATGAACAGCACCATGATTCCACCGGCATAAAGGATGATCTGCACGCCGGCAACGAACGGCGCATACAGCATCAGGTAGAGCCCGGCCACCGACAGCAGCGTGATGATCAGCGACAGTGCCGAGTGCACCGGGTTCCTGCGCGTGATCACCAGGATCGCGCTCACCACCGCGAATGCCGCGAGAAAATAGAAGAAGAACGTTGTGGCTACGGGCGTCATCGTGTGTACACCGTCGGTTCCGGACCCGCCTCCAGGCGCGCGCGGTCCAGCACCAGGTTCTCGCGGCTGTATGTCGCGATTTCATAGTCCTGGCTCAACTCCAGGCAGTCGGTCGAGCACGCTTCCACGCACAGCCCGCAGAACATGCAGCGGCTGATGTCGTAGGTGAACGTCGTCATCTCCTTGCGCTTTGTCACCGGGTTGCGTTCGCTGCCGACTACGATCAGGTGCTCCGGGCAGGCCATCGCGCACAGGTTGCAGGCGATGCACAGCGTCTCGCCCGTCTCCGGGTTCACGTTCATCCGCGGCAGCCCGCGATAGCGCTCGGCAATCGCCGGACGCTCCAGCGGATACTGCTCCGTGCAAACCGTCTTCGGGTCCTGGTATTTGAACGTCACCGTTAGACCCTTGATCAGGTCCACCATGAACGCTCTGCGCAGCAGCGGTGCGATTCCCATCACATGACCCCCTTGACCCAGCCCCACAACTCGGGGCTCAACCCGATCACGCTGGTCAGCAGCAGTACCGCCAGCCCGATCGGCAGCAGCACCTTCCATCCCACCCGCATCAACTGGTCGAAGCGATAACGCGGGAAGGTCGCTCGATACCAGATGTAGAGATAGAGGAAGACCGCGATCTTCGCCATGAACCAGAAGATGTCCTGGATGTGGTCGCGCACCGGCGGCGCCAGCAGCACCAGCCCGATCCCGCCCATGATCACGCCCAACGCGTGCAGGCCGATCACCTGCGGCTTCATCGCCGGATGCTTCGGCATGCGCACGGCATTAAAGAAGCAGAAGAACGCGAGGATGAAAAACAACAGCGCGGGCGCGAAACTGAAGAGGAAGTCCACGACTCCCAGTTCCGGATGGTTCCAGAATCCCGGCACCGTCACCGCCGGCCCGTGGACGCTGGCGAAGGGCCTCATCCAGCCGCCTAACCAGAGCGTGATAGCGATCGATGACACCGCCACCATTGCCGCGTATTCGCCCAGCATGAACAGCGACCAGCGCAGCCCGCTGTACTCGGTGTGGAATCCCGCTACCAGTTCTGACTCCGCTTCCGGCAAATCGAATGGCGTGCGGTTCGTTTCCGCCACCATCGCGATGGCGAACACCACGAACGCAACTAATCCCACCGGGAAAAACTTGAAGATGAACCACACGTGCTGCGCCTGCTGCGCCTGCACGATGCCGATCATGCTTAGCGTTCCACTCGCCGCACCCGGTCCGATGCCGTACATTCCGCTGCCGAGAATCCCCGTCATCAGCACCGCGGAAATCACGGCCAGTCCCATCGCGATCTCGTAGCTCACCATCTGCGCGCTCGAGCGCAGCGAGCCCATCAGCGGGAAGTGCGAATTCGAGGCCCATCCCGCCATCACGATACCGAGTACGCCAAGCGAAGAAACACCCAGCATGAACAGCAGGCCGATATTCATGTCGGTGACCGCGTGCGCGACGCCGAACGGCACCACGATGAACCCCGTGAACGCCACCATCACCACCCATACCGGCGCAAACCAGAAGATCGGTTTGTCGGCGTCGCGTGGCATGATGTCTTCTTTGGTGAACAGCTTGAGCGCGTCGGCGATTGGTTGCAGCAGACCGTGCGGACCCACGCGCATCGGCCCCAACCGTACTTGCATATGCGCCAGCGCCTTGCGTTCCGCCCAGTTCATGATCATGACGATCAGCGACACGCCGCCGAAGACGATCAGGATGTACACCAGCGCCCAGAACTGGTTCCCCGCCTGGCCCGGCGTCACCGTCGATTTCAGATACCCTGTGATGTAGTCCAGCATTAGCGGTCCACCTCGCCGAGCACGATGTCGAGCGTGCCGATCACGGCGACCACGTCGGCCACCAGCGCGCCTTGCACCATCACGTCGAGCGCCTGCAAATTCACGAATGACGGCGGCCGCACCCGCACGCGATAGGGCTGCGTCGACCCGTCGCTCACCACGAAATATCCCAGCTCGCCCTTCGGCGCCTCGATCGAAACGTACACTTCGCCCACCGGCGGCTTCATGACTTTCGGAACTTTCGCCATGATCGGGCCCTCCGGGATCGAGTCCACCGCCTGCTCGATGATGCGCAGCGACTGCCGCATCTCCGCTACGCGCACCAGGTACCGGTCATACGTGTCACCGCTCGTGCCAGTCGGCACTTCGAAGTCGAACTTGTCGTACATCGAGTACGGCAGCGCCTTGCGGATGTCCCACTTCACGCCGCTGGCGCGCAGCACCGGCCCGGTCACGCCCAGCGCAATCGCATCCGCGGCGCTGATGTAGCCGACGCCTTTTGTGCGTTGCACCCAGATGCGGTTGGTGGTCAGCAACTGTTCGTACTCGTCCATCTTCGGCCGCACGAACGCGCAGAACTTCTTCACGTCCTGCTCGAAGCCGTCGTAGGTCTCGTATTGCGTCCCGCCGATGCGGAAGGCGTGCGTCGTCAAGCGCGCGCCGCAGTACTTCTCGAAAATCTTAAGGATCTCTTCCCGGTCGCGGAAGCAGTAGAACAGCGGCGTCATGGCGCCGATATCGAGCGCGTGCGTGCCCAGCCAGAGCTGGTGGCTGGCGATCCGGTTCAGCTCCGCCAGGATTACCCGGATGTACGCGGCCCGCGGCGGCGCTTCCACGTTCAGCAGCTTTTCGATCGCCAGGCAGTAGCCGAGCCCGTTCGAGACCGCCGCGACATAATCCATGCGGTCCACGTACGGGTTGAACATCGTGTAGGTGCGGTTCTCGGCGATCTTCTCGACGCCGCGGTGCAGGTAGCCGATCACGCACTCCGTGCCCAGCACCTTCTCGCCATCGAGCTTCAGGATCACCCGCAGCACGCCGTGCGTTGACGGGTGCTGCGGCCCCATGTTCAGGACCAGTTCGTTGGCATCGAGAAACGTCTTGTCGTTTGAGCCCACGTCCTCGTAGAAACCGGTGTTAGTCGCTTCCTTCATTGGCCGCTCTCAATGCCGAGGTTGATCTTCACCCACTCAGTGTCCTGCTGCAGGATCCCGTACTCCTTGCGCAGCGGGTGTCCTTTCCATCCGTCCGGCAGAAGAATTCGCGTCAGGTTCGGATGTCCTTCGAAGCGGATGCCGAACATGTCGAAGACTTCCCGCTCCAGCCAGTTCGCCGTCGCCCAGAGGTCGGTAACGGTCGGAACCGCGTCGCCGTCCTTGACTAGCGCCTTCACGCGAATGCGCTCGTTGCGCGCGAATGAGTAGAGAATCCACACGATGTCGAACTGCTGCTCGCGCTTGGGATAGTGGACCGCCGTGCAATCGACCAGGTAGTCGAACCGCTCGTCATCGCGCAGGAGTTCGAGAACGTCGTGCGCGACCGTGGGATCCACGAGCAGGTATGGCTGCCCGACGTAGGTGACGGCTTCCTTGATGCCCGACCCGAATTCGCGCTTCAGCTTCGCCACCATCTCCGATTCCCACGGCTGAGGGGTCGGCCCGGCGGGTTTCGCCGGCGCTGCAGGGGCTGCAGGTTTGGCTGCGGGCGGAGCGGCAGGCTTCGCCTCAACAGCTGTCGTGGGTGGCCCACCAAAGCCGCTTTTGCTTGGGTGGGGCTGTTCCGGCTGCTGGGCCGCTGCGCCCTCGGCATTGCTCGGAGGTTTCGGCGTGGTCTCGTCTGCCATGGGTCCTCTACCGTCCTCACAGGCGACTTGCGGCTGAATCCTAGTTCTAAAAATTACGTTCAGCTCATCGAACGTGCACCGGTCACTTCAACTTGTGACTTGCATCACCATTCGGCCGCCCAAGGCGGCCTTTCCAATCAATCACTTGTTGACCCGATGACCTGATGACCCGATCACCCGATGTAGTGCTACACCCACTCCAGTGCGCCC
>JBOGLI010000775.1:0-2500 GCA_050746165.1 Terriglobales bacterium
GATTTTCCCTCGTCCCGCGACGCGCCACGACCCGACTACTTCCTGTCCACGCACCAGGAATGCCTCGTCGTGCAGGTTCACGCACGTGCAGATGTGATTGGGAATCACCGAGAGCACTTCTCCGACCCGGAACTGGTGCCCGGTCTTCGTAACGTCCACGTGGCCGTGTTCCTCGCTGAGCTTGAATAGCGGCGCGTCCGGCACTTCCACGATGCGGCCAAACCCGGACATCGGCCCTGAGCCGAGCGTGTCGCACGAAAGCGTCTTCGATCCGGCGTCGATCATCGCGTGTCCCGGGACCGCCGTGGATACCACGGTGGCCAGCACCCGCGCGGCGCAATCCTCAATCTTGCATGCACCCTGAAAAAGTGTATTGAGGTCGTTGTACACGTACGTGCCCGGGCGGATCTCGGTCAGACCGGGAATTTCGCTGGAAAATTCCGCTGCCGGCGTCGATCCTCCGGAAAGAATCTCCACCGGAATTTTGGCCGCCGCCATCGCTTCCAGCGCGCGCGCCACGGGTTCGATAACCTGCCGTGCCTGCTCGCGCCTCTCCGCCGCGCTCCCCCACACCGTGCCGAAATAAGTCATCAGCCCGCGAAATTTCAGGCCGGGCAGTTTTTCGACTTTCGCCGCCAGTTCTGCCAGCGCCGTCCCCGGCTGCAGGCCACAGCGCTGGTACCCGGAATCGAACTCGACGAGCACGCCGATTGTCGCGCCCGCTGTGCTTGCCGCGCGTGACAGTTCTTGCGCCGTGGTTTCGTTATCGAGCGCCATCAGCACACTGTGCTCGCGCGCCAGCTCAGCCAGTCGCCGCAGCTTGTCGCGTCCGAGGACCGGGTACGCGATCAGGATTTCATCCAGCCCGGCGTTGCCCATGACCTCGGCCTCACCGACCTTGGCGACGGTCAAGCCGATTGCGCCGCGCTCTACCTGCATGCGGCCGACTTCGGGCGTCTTGTGCGTCTTGGTATGCGGGCGCAAGCGCATGCCCTGTTCGCGGCAGAGCTTCGCCATCGCGTCCAGGTTGAGTTCCACAATGTCGAGGTCGATGATCAGCGCCGGCGTGGAAAGTTCATGCAAGTGCATAGGTTGGATTACCAGGTCAGGAAGTCGTCCACGAAAGTCGTCACTTCGCGCACGATGCCGTCGAGGAAACGTTTGCCTTTATCGGCGGTCGCAAGGTCGGGATGGCCGATCGCCCCGGATTCGGAGAGTTCATCGAACTCGCTGACGTAATACACGGGTTTCGCCAGCTGCATGTCGGCCTTGCGATACGGCGAAGGATGGTTCGGACCGTCGCGTTTCGCCAGCTCCATCCGCACCTGCTTGGGACTGAGGTGCAGCATGATCGACGTCTCCATCTCACAGGCGTGGCTGACGCCGCCGAGCTCCGATTCGCGCACCTGCTTGATCGTCTGTGCAGCGATGCTCCAGTACGAAGCGAACACCGTCTGTAGATCTTTCACGTTCCCGAATTTCGTCTTTACCTCGCGCAACGCAGCCCGCACCGGAACGTCGTTGCCACCGTGCCCGTTGAGTAGGAATACGCGCCGGCCGCCCATGCCGATGATCGACGAGCACATGTCGTTAATCAGCCGGATGTAATGCATCTGCGTGACGCTGAGCGTTCCGGCGAATGCGAGGTGGTGCGTGGAATGGCCGGTCCACAGCGTGGGCAGCAGCAGGACCCGCTCCGGCCGCGCCGCCTCCACGCCCGCCGCAACCGCGCTCGCGATCTGTGTGTCGGTGGAGAAGGGAAGATGGTGCCCGTGTTGTTCGAACGACCCGAGAGGCAGCACGACCGCGACGCGGTCAAACTCCAGCCGCTTCACCTCCGGCCATTTCAGGTTATCCAAGAGCATGGTTCGTTTTCATTGTACCGAACAAGTGAACGATATGCCGAACCCGTCGTTACGCCCGTTCGATGCGCAGGGGCGCCGTGCGTTCGGTACGGATGCGGCGGCACGCTGCGGCAAAGTCGGGCCAGTCGCGCTTCCAGTCGCCGGGAATGCGGGCAAAGACGCAGGCGAATGTCGGCACCGCATCATGCTGCTTCAACGACACTCCGCGGTTATACACAACGCAGATTTCGCTGACGGCACGATTGCCGCCCCCGGCGCTCGTCCCCGGGTCGTAGAAGAACAGGAGTTCGCCGGGCAGCGGCAGTTGGACGTCGTTCTCCATCGGGATGGCGATCGGAGCGTCCAGCACCATGAAAACTTCCGGGCCCGAGTACATCCCGTGGATCACTTTTTTCTCGAGCGGAAGCATGTTCCACACCTCCTCGCAGATGCGAGGAGCTTCGTTCTCGAGCATGTCGGCGACCACCGACTCGCCGGTTTCGGGGAAGGTAAGGCGGATTCGCCGTGCAGGGTTCGACAACGGGCTCTGCTCCTGGATGATTTTCAGGCAAAAACGAGCGTGCGGAAGCACGATAGTAGCGGACGCGTCTCCCACCGTCAACGCCCGCCCAGTATGTCGTCAACCGACATACTGG
>JBOGLI010000776.1:0-1677 GCA_050746165.1 Terriglobales bacterium
CTCCTGCCCGGGATACCAGGCGTGCACTAAGGCGGGCACGCGATCGAGCCAGCGGGTCATGTCCACGTCGCCGCCGGCGGTAAGCACGACCACCGTATTTTTATTGACGGCGACGATGGCGCGAATCAGGTCATCCTGAAATCCCGGAAGCGCAAAGGTGCGGTCGAACCCCTCCGACTCGCTGTAGCGATCGAAACCAATGCACACGATCGCGACATCAGCGCCAGCGGCCATCTTCACCGCGTCGGCGGGAACGACGTCGGCGACCGGCAAGAACGCAAAGGCAATGCTGGGCTTGTCCGCGGAAGAGAGCCAGCCGCGAGGTGTCGAGTGTTCCTCGAGGCGAATCGAGTGGTCGCCGGCGGAAAGCGTGAGCGGCGCGACGATGAAAGACTGATGCGTGGTTTCGCCACCCGACCAGCGATCGACCACGAGTTTGTCGTCCACGTACAAGCGAAAGAGATGCTCGCCTTCGAGCCACGCACGATAATCGCCTGCATTCGCCGCATGAAATGTGCCAGTCCAGCGCACGGAAAAGTCCTGCGGCGCGTTCGACGCGTATCCGTTTGGCCAGTGGAAGTCGATGCGACGATCGGTGCGCGTGAGCGCCGGCGCGCCCTCCAGGTTAGCGTTGTTGAAGTATTCGCCCTTCAATCCAGGTATACCCGCGGTTGAGAATTGCGATTGGTCGACGGCGGTCCGAAGGTCGGGCTCTCCCGGCGAGTAGAAAACCTTCGTGGCCGAGCCGACGTGGTTCCCGATACCTTGCAGGAAACTAACCGAGGTGATCGGGTTGACGTGCGCGCTGCCCCCGCCCTGCGTGACCGCGGGATGAGCATCCGGACCGATCACGGCGATGCTGCGAATCCGGCTCGCCTGCAGTGGAAGCAGCGGCCCTTCGTTCTTCAGCAGGACCATGGATTCCTGCGCGCCGCGCAGTGCGATCGCTCGCGCCTGTTGATTCCAGTTGGGGATCGAGAGGTCCTGCTGTTCGCGATCGAGGAAGCCGAAGCGGATCTCTTCGCGCAGAATGCGGCGGACCTTGTCGTCGATGGTCGCCTGGCTCACCCGCCCGTCGCGCACGGCAGGTAATAGTGTGGCGCGGTTCATGAATTTGCCCGACGGCATCTCCAGGTCGAGACCGCCGTTAGCCGCGGCGACGCCATCGTAGGTCGCGTCCCAGTCCGACATGATCAGCCCGGGAAAGCCCCAGTCCTTTTTCGCGATTTCGATGTTGGTGTGCGCGTTCTGCGTCGCGTGCATGCCGTTGATGGGGTTGTAGGAATCCATGATGGCGCCGACGTGCGCTTCGCGGACCGCGGCTTCGAAGGCAGGCAGGTAGATTTCGCGTAGGGTGCGCTCGTCGATATCGGAGCTGGCGTTGTGGCGGTCGTACTCCTGGTTGTTGGCGACGAAGTGCTTCACCGTCGCCATTACGCCCTGGCTCTGCACACCATCGATCCAGGCGACGGCCATGCGCGAGGCGAGAAACGGGTCCTCGCCGAAGTATTCGAAATCGCGGCCGGCCATGGGCGCGCGATAAATGTTCACGCCGGGCCCGAGCATGATGTGGACGCCTCGGCCGCGCGCCTCGCGACCGATGCTCTCACCAACCTGTCGCTCCAGGTCCGCGTCCCAGGTGGCTGCCATCGCGATGCCGGCTGGATACGCTGTCGA
>JBOGLI010000777.1:0-2415 GCA_050746165.1 Terriglobales bacterium
CGGCCATGCCACCCGATCTGCGCCGGCACGTTCGTTATCCAGAGATGCTGCTGGAAATGCAGGCGGAGGTGTACGGCCTCTACCACATGACCGATCCGGAAGTTTTCTACAACCGCGAGGACCTCTGGACCGTCGCCAGCGAAGTGGGCACGCAAGGCGCGCAGGCCGCGCAAGTCATGCAGCCGAACTTCGTTCTCATGAAACTGCCCAGCGAGAGCAGCGAGGAATTCGTCGAGATACTCCCCTTTACTCCCGCCAACCGTAACAACCTGATCGGATGGATCGCCGGACGCAGCGACGGCGCCCAGTACGGCACCTCCGTCGTTTACGACTTCCCCAAGACCCGCCTCGTCGACGGCCCTCTTCAGATTGAAGCGCGCATCGACCAGAACGCGCAGCTCTCCGGCCAGCTATCCCTGTGGAACCAGCAGGGCTCGCACGTGCGCCGCGGAGCTATGCTGGTGATTCCGTCCGGAAAAGCGCTCTTATACGCCGAACCGATTTACCTCCAGGCTGAGCGCAGTCCCATGCCCGAGTTGCGCCTCGTTGTGCTGGCGATTCAAGACCGGCTCGCCTACGGCCCCACCTTTGAAT
Organism: Terriglobales bacterium; assembly: GCA_050746165.1. Taxonomy (GTDB): domain Bacteria; phylum Acidobacteriota; class Terriglobia; order Terriglobales; family Acidobacteriaceae; genus DAISJI01. Next base: position 595 of record JBOGLI010000777.1, read on the forward strand.
CCGCCATGGCTGCGCTTTTCGGCGGTGCTGCCTCTACCTTGAACGCCGCGACCTCCAACGCCGAGCAGGAACAAGCCGCGCCGACGTCGCCAGCCGCCGCGCAGCCTTCAGGCGATCTCAATGCGCTGATTAAGGAAGCCGCCTCCGACCTCGCCGATTATCAGCGCCTCACCTCGCAAGGCAAACTCGGCGAAGCCGGCCAGAAACTGGAGCAGCTCAAGACCGTCCTCGACCAACTGAACTCCCGCCAGAAATGATCATCGTCTGCCCGGAATTCTAATTAAAAGGTTGTGGGGCCCGGCGCCCTCGCCGGGCCTGCTCCTGAACCGCCGGAAAGCTTAAGGGCCGCGGCCGTCCCCGACCGCGGCTCACAAGATCTCATTCGTCTTCACTGCTCCTGTTTTCTGCCCGAGAAATTTCTTCATGCTCGCCGGTTTATTCTTCCTAGGTGTGCGTTTGCGTGGCTTGACCGGCCGCATCGCGCAACACCAAAGGCAGCCAAACTCACGCGTTTCACGGCTGTGGATTTCTCCCCGCCTATTGGCGCGTTACCTGCTCGCCATTTTCTAGACGCCGCATCGCAATGGTGCGCGCTACTTCTGCCATGATTCAAAATGCCCTGCGCAAAATCGCCCTCCCCGCCTCCATTGCAATCTTTTGTGTCCTCATCGGCCTGAATGCCTCCCGCGCTTCGAAGAATCTCACCGTCATTCAGGACAATGCCGCGATGCGCGCCGACGCCTCCGAACTCCAATCCGCCATCACCGCCCTTGATCTCGACCTGCAACACGTCGAAACCGGCCAGCGCGGATATCTTCTTACCGGCGACGAATCCTACCTCGTACCTTTCGCCGATGCCGTGCAGAAGCTGCCGCGGGATTTTTCCGCGCTTCGCTCCCGTCTCGCTGCTCGACCTGCCCAGGAGCGCGCGCTCGAAACCAAGCTCGAAGCGGTGGCGCATTCGAAGATCGATGACGCCGACCAGACCATCCAACTGCGCCAGAAGGGATACCGCCACCGCGCGTTTCTGATCGTCGATTCCAATCGCGGACGCGACCTGATGGAGCAGGCGCGCTCGCTGCTGTCATCGCTTTCGACGATGGAATCGCGCAATGCCGCTCAGTACCAGCAACAGTTGACCGCCAGCACCCGCGCCGCTCGTGCTCAGGTTTTGCTGGCGAGTGCCGGCCTGCTCGCCTTGGTTGTAATTGCCCTGCTTGCTCTCGACTATCGCGGCAAACGCCTCGATCGCGCCTATTCCAGACAAGCGCAACAGTTGCGTGCCGCGACCAATCGCCTGGACCGCGTGACCTCCACCCTTGCGACCACCGTCCTTTCCACCGTCCACGACATGCAGGCCCAATCGGAAAACCTTCTCCGCGTCCATGGCGGCTTCCTGCCTCGCCAAGGCCAGGAAGGGACGGAGTGGCTCTACAACGCAAGCTGCCACGTCCATCAAGTCATCGACGAACTGCTGCAACCGCAGGTTGCGACCGAACTTCCTCCCTATAAACGAAATCCGAAAGCAGTCGACTTCCCCGAAACCCCCGAGCTTCCGAGGTCGCATACGGCCTGACACCCAGGTGCGTCATCCGGAATAGGTGGCAGGTGTCGGGGGTCAGGGGTCAGGTGTCGGGGGTCAGGGCACTGCCACCTGACACCTGAGGCTAGCAACTGACAACCAGCAATCGACAACTAAGCTTTCGTGGCCCTCGAGGAATACAAGCGCAAGCGGCGGTTCCAGGAAACGCCCGAACCTCCGCCGAAGGTGGAGACGAAGGCCGGACACCGCTTCGTCGTGCAGAAGCACCACGCCTCGCA
>JBOGLI010000778.1:0-9009 GCA_050746165.1 Terriglobales bacterium
GACCAACTGCACCGAGCTCATCGTGACCATGCAAGATCCAGTGCCCGAGCACCCTCCACCGCTCCAGCCGGTGAACGAGGATCCAGCGGAGGCGCTCGCATTGAGGGTCACCGATGTGCCCTGGTTATAAGCAAAGCTGCAGGTCGCACCGCAAGCAATGTTGGTATCGGTCGAGCTCACCGTACCCGTACCCGTCCCGCTCTTCGTTACCGTCAGGCTGTTTTGTGGCGCAGGAGAGAACGTGGCTGTTACCGCACTCGCTGTCGTACCTACAAGCACTGAGCAGGTTGAGGTGCCGGTGCAATCGCCCGTCCAGCCGGCGAATACGGAACCGGTCGCGGGCGCTGCCGTCAGGACGATCGTGGAACCGGTGTTGATGGACGCGGAGCAGACGCCGGGACAATTGACACCACCGACGTTGCTGGTCACAGATCCAGTTCCGGTACCGGCTAGTGACACGGCTACCGGAAAAGCCGAAGGAATAAAGGTGGCGCTCACGGACTGTGCAGAACTCATCGTCACGCTACACGTGCCGACGGAATTCGTGCACGCGCCACTCCAGCCCGCGAAAACAGAACCTGCGGACGCGGCCGGGGTCAAAACGACCTGCGTGCCGCTATCGTAATTAGCGGTGCAGGTAGCGCCGCAGGTAATTCCCGCAGGCGCAGAAGTCACGGATCCTGTACCAGCGCCGCTCAATGCAACGGAGAGCGCATATTGAGGTGGCGCAACTGGAGCAAAATTCGCCACGATCGAGAATGTAGTACCGGAAGCGAGCGGCCGGATCGAGTTAATGCCATGAGCAGACTGAGAGCCCGTCACCGTGATCTGACAGGTTGAGGTACCGCTGCAGGATCCACCCCAGCCCACGAAGGTATAGCCAGGATCGGGTGTCGCGATAAAGCTGACGACTGTTCCCGATGGGAACGTCGCGGTGCAGGTATTGGTGCAGGTAATTCCAGCCGGCGAACTGCTGATGGAACCGCCGCCAGTGGATTGGCCGCTGATGATCGGTATGTCTATCGAAACCGACACGAGCGGTACAAACGTCGCAGTCGCAGAGGTGTTTGCCGCCAGCGTCACGTTGCATGGGGCTGTACCCACGCAGGAAGCGCCGGTCCAACCGGCGAATGCCGATCCCGCGGCCGGTACAGGGGTAAGGGTGATGGTCGAACCCGAATCGAACGCCGCTGAGCAACTCGTCCCGCAATTGATGCCGGCGGGAGCACTCGTAACGGATCCTTGGCCGGTGCCGGCGAGAGTGATTCCGAGATTGAACTGAGGCGTTGAAGGTGGGCCGAAATTCGCTACTACGGCCTGATCCGAACCCATGCTGACGGAACAGCTCCCGGTCCCGCTACATGCTCCACTCCAGCCGGTAAACGCCGAACCTGCGGCAGCAGTCGCGACCAGATTGACTGTAGTGTTCGCCGCGAATGGCACTGAGCAAGATGTGCCGCAGATAACGCCTGCCGGCGCGCTGGCTACGGCCCCGCTTCCTGTGCCAGCCTTCGAAACCAATAAATTGTATTGAGGTACGAAAAGCGCGGAGACAGAGGTATCAGCCGTGAGGGTCACTGTGCACGTTGCTGTGCCCGCGCAAGCCGCTCCACTCCAACCGGCAAACGCGGATCCAGCTGAGGCCGTGGCCGTAAGCGTGACGGAGGTTCCAAGATTTTCCCCGGCGGAACACGTGGAACCGCAATTGATACCCGCCGGCGAACTGGTGATCGTGCCCGAACCGGTGCCGCTTACGCCAACAGAAAGTGTCGCCTGCACCGGCGGAGGAGGTCCAAAATTGGCCGTTACGGTCTTGTCCGCGTCGACACTTACACTGCATCCGCTGCTGCCGCTGCAAGCGCCCCCCCAGCCCGTGAATACAAATCCTGTCTTGGGTGCCACCGTAAGGGCGACATTCGTTCCGCCAACGAAGCTGGTGCTGCATGCGGTGCCGCAACTGATGCCGCTTGGATTGCTGGTAATGACACCGCTGCCGGCCGTGGTCGGAGCAACGGAGAGTGTATGGGACGGAGTCTGGGTCGGCGGGATGACCTTAACAGGTGTGCCGCCGCTGCTGTTGCCGGTGTCGCTGCGAGTCGGAGCTGCCCCTCCGCCACCGCCGCAGGCCACCAATGTAAGCATCAAAAGCGCCGCGAATGCAGCGCCCAGCATCGACCTATGCCCGAGACATCGGATCACCAGAAGCTCCTGTCGGGGCACAAAAATGCCCTCGAGTCTTAGGCCCTTTTGTTGGCGAGGTCGTGACTCTCTGTTCCCGCCAAGGGGGAGGTTAAGGCTGAGACCGTAACTCCGTTTATCGATACTTCAATTTGCCTTTTTTTTCAAGCAGATTACGACGCTAGGAACATTCTGAGACAGGGGGTTAGGGCTACTACCTTAGTGTGTACTTGCAGACTCGACGGGGTTACCGTCGTGTAAAGGCGGATCCACTCGAGTGCAGACGCGCTGGGGCAGTCGCGATGGAAGTTGACGAAGACGCGGGTGCGCATTTCGGAGAAGAGGGGTCTGGAAAGGGCAGCCCGCAAGTTCGGATTTATACTGTGATTCCTTTTGAAACCGAGTTCGACGGCTGAAACATGGAGCGGTGTAGATGAATAGCAGCGCGGGGTTAGGAAAGAGGCGTCAATACCGGGTTGCTGAATTTGCGGCTGAGAACGAATGACATGAATGTTCCCCTGCTCGACCTTCGAGCCCAGTACGACTCCATTAAGCCCGCGATCGATGCTGCCGTTGCCGAGGTCTTCGCCTCGCAGCACTTTATCCTTGGTCCGAAAGTGGAAGAGTGTGAAAGGGCAGTTGCGGCGTACTCGACGAGCGCGTTCGGCATCGGCATGTCGTCGGGCAGCGATGCGCTGCTTTCCTGCCTCATGGCGGAAGACATCGGCCCCGGCGACGAGGTCATCACTACGCCGTACACATTTTTCGCGACCGCCGGCGCAATCACGCGTGTTGGCGCTACGCCGGTCTTTGTCGATATCGATGCGGCCACCTACAACATTGATACCGCGCAGATCGCGGCCAAGATCACGAAGAGAACGCGGGCCATCATTCCCGTCCACCTCTACGGCCAGATGGCGGACATGGAAGCGATTATGGCTATCGCGGACGCGCACGACCTGTTGGTAATCGAGGATGCGGCGCAGGCGATCGGCGCCGAGGACAAGGGCCGCCGAGCCGGCAGCATCGGCCATTACGGCTGCTTCTCCTTCTTCCCATCCAAGAATCTCGGCGCGGTCGGCGATGGCGGAATGGTAGTTACGAACGACGAAGGCCGGGCCGACAGATTGCGCATCCTGCGCAACCACGGCGCCAATCCCAAGTACATTCACAAGGTCATTGGCGGAAACTTCCGCCTCGATGCGATCCAGGCGGCCGTCGTCTCGATCAAGCTGCCGTACCTGGACTCGTGGACGGAGGCGAGACAGCGCAATGCGCGCCGGTACAACGAACTGTTCCGTGCCGCTGGCGTGGACGTTGGCCTGCCCGCGATCAGCACTTCACGTCACATCTTCAATCAATACGTCATCCGTGTTCCTGCACGCGACCGGCTGCGGGATTTCCTCAACCGTAAGGAAATCGGCAACGAGGTCTATTACCCGCTACCGCTTCATCTGCAGGAGTGCTTCGCCTACCTGAAGCAAATGCCCGGAGAATTCCCGCACAGCGAGCGCGCGGCGAGAGAGACCCTCGCAATTCCGATTTTCCCGGAAGTGAGCGATACCCAGGCAAAATACGTGGTCGATTCGATTGCCGAGTTCTATGCGTCGTATTCCTGACGTATTTGAATGGCGGATTTGTCTGCGAACCGCGAGGGAAACCCTCAGCCGCCGAGGGGCGTGGAAGCGGTTCGGGAGGTCAGCGGTCCATTAGCGTACTCGAGACCAGCTTCGCCCGCCCGGGCGTACGCGACGGTGGCGCGCTCGCTGCCATCGCCGAGGATTCGCCACTGACCATCGTGCCATTCGAGCCGCATCTGCGAACGTTGGCGCCACCAGGCGTTCACGTCGCGTGGTTGCGCAAGCCAGACATTTCGAGTCCTGGCCAACTCGGACAGCAATTTTAAGAACTCCGTGTAGACGGCGCGGGCGCGGCTTTCGATGACGTAATCGGGATGGGTGATCACGTGGAACATCCCATGATGGCGTGCGATTTCCTCAAACTGCTCCCGCCACAGTTCCGTCGAATAAGTACAGAGAACATGGAACAGCGAATAGTCCTGGATCGCCGTCACGGGGAGCTCGAGGATATTGCCGATGAAATAAGGAAAGATCGTGCAGCAGCCGCCGTGTTGCGGATCGAGGTGGGCGACGTTCGGAACCGACATGTCGTACTGGAAATCGAGCAGGTCGAACCATTCCTGGTTCCGGTATAGCGCGCCGGCGCGAAAGCCCTGGGCGCCGAATTTCCTGCCATATTCGTTGATCTTGCCGACACGCCGCCGGAACGTCGCCGCATCGCGATAAAGGTGACCGTCGTGATTCAGGTCATGCACGCTTACCTCGAAGCCGCGGGCGCGAAACTGCTCGAGCTCGGCCTCGGAAACGTGATACCTCTGCTCGGGAACGAGCTGGAACGACGACTTAATTCCTGCCGCGTCGTCCATGCCCATCAGCGTCGGACAGAAACGCAACCCTTCGTCGGTTTCCACATCGTGCGTCAGCACGGCGCAACCTGAATAGCCGTTCGGCCAGAACCAAATGAACGGGACCTCGGCGGTGCGTTTGCGTTGCAAGCCTCCGCGCAAGAACGCCTCATGCAGCTGGTCCACAGTGCGGTCCACGGGCCAATGTGGAAAAGACCGTCGGTCCCAGCCGCTGAAAGCAAACCGCTGAAAGTGGCGCCGGACAGCCACCCCGAGCAGCGGCCGGATCAGGTAATAGGCCTCCCGAGTCATGATGGCGCCCACGGTAGTCTCCGTGGAAGCCTGTTCATATCGCTCGTTGCGGAGCAGATCAATCCAGCTCCGGAATTCATCCGCGGACATGATCGGGAACGGCGACCCGTTATAGGTCGGGTCTCCCGCGGCCACCCCGAAACGGCGGGCGAGTTCCGCATCCAGCGACACGCATGACGCGCCTTCAGCAAACCATTGGGGACAGCGGAAGTATTCAACCAGCGGGTTTGGAGTCCCGTTGTTCATTTCGGTGCGAATACGGACTCTGCTGTTCCTGTCGCGGGCTGTGCGAGGCAGCCGCGGATGATCTCGGCGAGTGAATGTCGAGGAGTCCAGGCCGGAAAGTCATGCCGGAACTTGCGCGTGTCGCTGATATAGCAGATCGGGTCGCCTTTCCTGCTTTCCTCCAGTGATTCGGTTTGTAAGCGGTATCCGCTGATCTCCTCCATCGCGGCGATCGCCTCCAGCACGGAAACGGAGTTGGCACGGCCGCCCCCGAGGTTGTAAACGGAGGCGGCACGCGGCGAGGCATAGATCGCACCGATTGCTTCACATAGGTCCTGCGCATGCAAGATGTCGCGGACCTGCTTACCTTGATGGCCGTAGATTCGATATGGACGGCGGTCGCGAATACACCGCGCCAGGTATGCCAGAAAACCGTGCGGCTCCGTGCCAATTTCCTGGGGGCCGCTGATAGAAGAAGCACGCAAGCAAACGGCCGGTACGTTAAAGTAACGGCCATATTCTTGCACCAACAGGTCCGCAGCAGCTTTCGACGCGCCGTAGAGCGTGTGCAAGCTTGCATCGATGCGGCAGGATTCGTCGATCCCCTCGCGATGCTCGGGATGCGCGTAATCCCAGCGTGTTTCTAATTCGGTCAAGGGCAGCTCGTTGGGTGCGTCGCCATACACGCGGTTGGTGCTTAGGAAAATGAACGGCGATTCCGCGCTGAATCGGCGGACCGCCTCCAGCACGTTCATCGTACCGGTGGCATTTGTATCGAAATCGTCGAAGGGAACGTCCTTAGAAACCACTTGAGCGGATTGGGCGGCGCAGTGAACGATCAGCGAGGGCCGGATGTCCCGCATTAGCTCGAGAATTCCATCGCGAAAACGGATATCGATGTCGTGCGCATGGAAACGTCTGCAGTCCCGGATGAGACGCTCGGTCACGGGCGCGGCATCGCCAGCCGGGCCCAGGAATACGATGCGCATGTTGTTGTCAATCCCGTGAACTTCCCAGCCGAGTTGGTCAAAATGTCGGACGCACTGTGAACCGATGAAGCCGGAGGAGCCGGTCACGAGCATCGATTTACCAGTCATGTTCTCACCCCACACTCATTGAGGCGCGGCCGTGAAGCGGCGGCGATTCGGTACCGCATCCGGCCGGCCGATGCTGCAGTACATCAGACCATGCCGGACCATCTCCTCGGGATCAAACAGGTTCCTGCCGTCGATCACAATTGGATATGAGAGCGACTGGCAGAGCATATCCAGATCGAGCGCGCGGAATTCCGGCCAGTCCGTCAAAACGATGACCGCTTCGCACCCCTCGGCAGCTTCGTATGCCGAGCGGGCGAAGGTGACCTTCTCGTCCGTCAACACCTTGGCGGCGTCATCCATGGCCGCGGGATCGTAAGCTTTGAGGTACGCGCCTTCCTGGGCCAGTTGGTGGGCAATTTCAATAGCTGCCGAATCGCGGATGTCGTCCGTCCCGCCCTTATAGGCCAACCCCAGGATTGCCAGCTTCTTGCCGCGGATGGTCCAAAGTGCTTTCCGGATTTTTCCCAGGAACATGCTGCGCTGGTCGCGGTTGATGCGCTCCACCTCCTCGAAAAATCCCGCGTGCTGGCCAAATTCGGCCAGCATGTGCCCGAAGGCGGTGAGGTCCTTCGCAAATCCCGATCCGCCGAATCCAATACCAGGCCGGAGGAACTGCTGGCCGATTCGCGCATCGGTTCCAACGCCTTCGCAGACTTCGTCGATATCGGCGCCCACGCTGTCGCACAAATTCGCCACAGCATCGATGAACGAGATTTTCGCGGCCAGGAAGCTGTTGGAAGCATACTTAATCAACTCAGCGCTGCTCGGGTCGGTGACAATCATGCGTGGCCGGAGCGGCGCCCCGGGAGGGGGAGGGACCGCGTCGAGCTGCGTGCGGTAGGTCCCATTTTCTAAAGGACTATAAAGCTCGCGCAGCCGCTTGGCCGCGCTCTCGGAGACGGTTCCCAGTACGATTCGCTCCGGGTACAACCAATCGGTGATAGCGGAGCCCTCGCGCACAAATTCCGGGTTCGAAGCCACCTCAATGCAATCCGGTCGAGCCCCATTCAATTGAAGGATGCGCTCGATCCAGCGATGCGTGAGCACCGGAACCGTGCTCTTCTCCACGATCAGCTTGCGCGTCTTGAGAAGCGGCCCCAGCATGCGCGCCACCTCTTCGACCTGGGAAATATCCGCATCGCCGCCCTCGCGCTGTGGAGTTCCGACGGCTACGAAGATCGTCTCCGACCGCTCCACTGCGGCGGCAAGATCGGTTACAAAATGCAGCCTCGTGCGCCGATGCCGCGCGAACAAATCGGATAGATGGTTCTCCCGGATGGCAAAACGGCCTTCTCGGAACGCGCGGACTACCGCAGGATTATTGTCGAAACAGGAGACTTCGTGGCCCAATTCCGCAAAACAGACGGCAGAAACGAGTCCAACACGACCGCAGCCCAAAATAGCAATCGATGCCATAGCGATTAGGTGTAACCAATCCAGTCGAGTTCGGGATTCCGGCCAGACATTGGACCGGAACTTATCCCGGTTACCTGTGGAAGAACTTCACGGATTATACGCTGAGATGTACCCGTCAGGAGCAATCGTGGGCGACGAGGATTCCCAGTGCTCAGCACCTTTCGGGCACTTCATTGCACGCGCGGGGACGCCACCAAACTGTGCTAATCTTGAGTTCTAGCCAGAATTCCCCATTGGCAATTGTTTACAGAAGAGGTACAGGTTCGCATGCGAATTGCGGTTGTAGGATCGGGTTACGTCGGTCTGGTAGCGGCTGGATGTTTTGCCGAGATTGGCCACGACGTCGTTTGTGTCGATAACGACGAACGAAAACTTGCTGTTTTGCAGGCCGGCGGCGTTCCCATCCACGAGGAATTCCTGCCAGAATTGCTCAAGCGCCACAACGGCAGCAAGGTTCGGTACTCTGGGTCGCTGGCGGAAGCAGTCCGTGAGGCCGACGCTGTATTCATTGCCGTTGGCACACCGCAAGGCGACGAAGGCAATGCCGACATGTCTTATGTCGAGTCGGTTGCCCGCGAATTGGCGACCGCGGTCTCCGGGTACAAGCTCATCGTCGAGAAGAGCACCGTTCCGGTGCTGACGCACGACTGGATCCGCAAGGTGCTGCTGCTTAATGGCGCGCCGCCCGACTCGTTTGACGTAGTGTCCAATCCCGAGTTCTTGCGCGAAGGCACTGCGGTCCGTGATTTCCTCTATCCTGACCGGATTGTGATCGGTGCGGATACTGACCGCGCCGCCACTACGGTGCGCGATATCTATGAACCACTGGTAAGCGGGAAGTATTACCAGCGCGAGGATCGCGTTCCGGCGCCCGATGGCGCCATCACTCCACCAAAGCTGATCCAGACCAGCGCCAAGAGCGCGGAATTAATTAAGCACGCCTCCAATTCATTCCTGGCAATGAAGATCTCTTTTATTAATGCGGTCGCCAACCTCTGTGAGGCTGTGGGCGCCGATGTGCGTCAGGTATGCGAGGGGATCGGCAGCGATCAGAGAATCGGACCGCGTTTTCTTCAGCCCGGAATCGGATACGGCGGCTCCTGTTTTCCAAAGGACCTTAGCGCTTTTGCCGCCGTGGCGCGCGACGTCCGGTGCGAATTCCGATTGCTCGATGAAGTGCGCCGCATCAATGAAGATCAGCGGCAGCGTTTCCTGCGGAAAGTAAAGAAGGCGCTTTGGACGCTGCGCGGAAAGCGGCTGGGAGTGCTTGGATTAGCCTTCAAGGGTGGCACCGACGATATCCGAGAATCGCCGGCAGTCGAAATGGTCCGAATTCTTCTGGAGGAGGGGTGTTAG
>JBOGLI010000779.1:0-5629 GCA_050746165.1 Terriglobales bacterium
GACCCAGTTCGATGCTGCTCATCCCGTTCACGTTGATGTACGCGACCGTTGACTGGTCCTTGATGTTCTCGTACACCTTCAGCATTTCCAGCGGCAGTGACGGGAACCACTCGCGGTCTCGATAGCGCACCACGCTCATCGCGCGCCGGTAAATGCCGTCGCGGTCGGGCGAGTAATTGAAGAACCCGTACGAACGCGCCGCTTCCGCCAGGATGCGGATATTCGACTCAATGCCCGCATAGACCGGCCCTTCATGGCCGAGGACCGGGTCCGCCCACGCCTTGTTCAGGTCGAAGGACGCCCCCGCCGGCTGCTTCACAATTTGCGGAAACGGATGCCCCCAAAGAACGTTGTAGTAATCCTCGGCGGCCTTCGCGTCCATCGCCTTGGCGCGCTCGGCGTCCACGAAAATGTGGCCGAGCACCACGTTGCCCGCCTTCTTGATCGAATCAGCCAGAATCGCGTCGTTGTCGCTGGTCGCCTCGATCTGCCGGATCTTGTCCAGCACTGCCGGCGAGGCCGATGTCCCGATCTCCGCCTCCAGCTTCTTCAGCGCGTCAACGGCGGAATTCTTTTCCGGCGTTGGGAAGTCAAAGTCGAATCCGATGACGCGCGCCCCGTCCGCCGACAACTGGTCCACCGCCTTGGCGTAGTAGTTGCGCGGAATCGGAAAGGAACCCGTCTTCTGCAGCGTCTTCTCATCGAGTCCGACAATCACGATGCGATCGTCGACCGCGCGCGTTCCGCGGAAGTTGAAGCGCGCATCGAGCGAGCGGACCTCGATGTTGTCGAGAAACGCGATCGGCGCCACGATGCCCCGGCTACGCGTCGTCGTAACGTTGCGGCTAACCGTGATCGTCTCCAGCACGTACACGCCCGTCGCCGCCACCGTCACTAGCACCGCGATGGCCATGTCCACGCGCTTCGCCGGCAGCTTGCCGACCAGGTCAGCGAGCTTCCCCCAAACTTGCCCGAGTTTCTCCAGCAAAAGTTTCATCGCGCCCGTTTTCCGAATTTGTAAACGAAGGTCACGCCCATGATTCGTTCATCGAAGTTAATCGGATTGAGCACGCCGCCCGGCAAATATCCGGCCGGGTTCTGGTCCGACGGCCCGCTGAAATAAAAATTGCTGTTGCGTTCAAAGCTGAGGATGAACAGCTTGTTTTCGTCGTTGGCGATCTTGTACGTCACCTGCGCCCGATAGCTGGGGCGGCTGTAACCGGCCGGTCCGGCGATGGATTGCACGCACGGTCCGGTCACGCTCGCTGGGCAGGCCACCGTCAGCGTTCCCGGCGTTGCCGCCGTCGCAGACGCGTCGCGGAATTGCAGTTCCACGATGAACCAGCGCGGCGTTTCCACATACAGCGATGCCGTCGCCAGCCGGTTGTTGTCATGGTCGAGGTAAAGCAATTCCAGCGGGTTCACGTATTGCGTCAGCGTGCCCGCCTGGTTCAGCGAGAGGTACGTGTCCGGATCCAGCCGGTGCGTGTCGCGTTCCAGGTCGTAGCGCATCGACGGGCTCACGTGCCAGCCGCCGAAGTCATAAATTCCGCGCACGCCAAAATAGAATCGGTCGACGTTGCTGGTTCCGCTCGCCTTCAGGTGGTCGATCGACTGCCGCCGCTCGTATCCCAGCGTCAGGAATGTCGTCCCGACCGGCAGGTCCACCTCCGCGTATGGCTGCCGCACGGCGCGGTCCACGCAGCTCATCCCGCCCCCGGACGTCACGTTGCACCCGGTCAGGATCGACTTGGTCCCGCTCGTGTCCACCGTGTACAGCGCGGTCGGGCTCGATCCGTCCAGGAAGCGTTCGCGATATCCGACTTCGAACACCGCCTTGCGGTAGAACGGCAGGTCATGAAAGATGAGCCGCCCCACCGGTTCCAGGATTGTCAATTGATACGGCTTCTGATTTTTCAGGTCGTCGTTGCTGCGGCGCATCGTGCCGTCCAGCGTCAGCCAGGAAATCAGGTCGTAGGAAGCGCGGACCTGTGCATCCTGCAGATCGGCGATCTGCCGCGCGTTGATCGACGCGAAGTTCGGCTCAAATCGAATGTACGATCCGCGGAAAGTCCACTTCCCGTGCCGGTACGACGAATCGAACCGGCCGCCCCATCCGCCCTGGAAGCCAAGCCCGTTCACCGGCTGCCGGGAATCGCAAGGCACCGTTGCCGGGATTGTCAGCGAGGTGCTGGGAACGCAGTTGCCGGGACGAATATCGAAGTTCGTGGCCGAATACGCATATTCGCCCTCGCTTCGGAACATGCCCTTCTGCAGCTTGAAATCCACCGATCCCACCCGGTTCGCGGCCGGGTTCGGCGAAGTATTGAAGTCCTGCGCGCGCCGCGTCCCGGTAAGGTCATCGCTGCTGGAGAAGTTGAAGCCGATGGTCGAGTCGCGCATGAATGCGTACTCAAGACGCGCGCCCGCCACCGCCGACGTGAATGGCCGTCCGCACTGCGGATCGTTGACCGTCACGAAGTTCGTGCTTGCGGAGAGACTGCTCGGCTTGTAGCACCCGAAAACCGCCGGACCCGTAACGCCCGTGTTCGGATCAGTGTAATTTCCCTGATACAGCGGCTGGTCCCTGAACAGTGAGCCCCAGCGGTCGATAAACACGCCGCCCACGGTGGACAGCTTCCACCTCTCGCCCAGCCGGTTCGCCGTGCTGATGCCCTTAATGTTCTGGTTAAACGTCAGCCGCGAATAATTCACCAGCGCGTCGCCGAAGATCATCTCGGTGCGCGCGTTGTACAGCCGGAGGAATCCCTTCTGCACGCTGTTGTGTTCGGGATCGATGCTGCTGTCGTCGGTACCACGGAACATCGTCAGCAACTGGTACCGATACGAAGTTCCCAACCATCGCCGGTCCAGGAAATAGTTCGCCTCGGCCAGGTTGTTGCTGCCCGGGATATGGAACGAGCGCGTCTGTCCTTCCGGCTGGCCGCCCACCTGCGTGTAGCGCGTCATCAGCCGGACCTCGCCGAGTTGCTGGTCCTGATCGCCCGAGGTCGCGCCGCTCACGTCGAAGTTTCCCGACTGCGACTTCTGGCTGTCGCCTTCCTTCTTCTGCTCCTGCTTTTGCAGGTTGGGCTGTTCGCTCATGGGTGATTGCGGAGCTTGCCCAGGCTGAGTCGAGCTCTGCCCGTTGTCGGTCGTGGAAGAGGTGGATTGCGCCGCCGCTACCGCCCCCATCACTAGCAGGAATAACACCAGTCTCAACAGTCGCATCGGACACCTGCACTCTTACCCCGGTGGTGTTCGCACACGTGCACCGGAGATTTTCGCGTCAGTTTTTATTGGGGGAGGATCGGCGGGCATTCAGTGCCGGTGGCAGCACGGGATGACCGCAAACAGCCGTTTCCGTTAAACAACTTCCAAAGATTCAGGGTTGCTCCCGGATACTATCGCAAAACCCGCCGAAGTCAATGATTTCGTGGCACCAATTTGACCCTATTGGCCTAAGGTAAACGCCCGTGAAGGCCACTTAACCCAGCTTCACTGGGGACACAGTGGACCACCGAGGAATCAATCTCAAAGGACCCCTGTGTCCGCTGTATCCTCTGTGGCAAATCCAAGCGTCATTTCGGGCGCGCGCTTCGTATACATCACGTATGCTGGTGCGGGGCGAAAGAGGGTAACGATGTCCGATTTGGACAATTGGGGTTCCAGGCGTCCTACTTTGCACACCCGGGTTGTACGTCCGCCGCGGGGTCGTCGCTGGTGGTGGCTGCTCTTCGTGGTTCTCCTAATCGTAATGTTTAGCGGCCGGACCTGGCTCTCTTATTACGTTGACGCGCTTTTGTTCGGATCGCTCGGCTACGCTGCCGTCTTCTGGCGGGCGGTCGGCATTCAGTCCGCTGTTTTCACCACCTTTACCGCGGTCACGTTCCTGGCGCTCTGGGGCATATACCTCGCCCTCAAACGCGGGTTCCTCGACGACGAAACCGCCGGCCGCACCGTCCTCATCGGCGGGCAGCCGCTCCGCTTGCCGGTCAATTCCGTGCTGCGCGCCGTCGCGGCCGTCGTCTCCATCGGCATCGCGATCTTGACAGGCGTCGCCATGACCGCCCAGTGGCCGGCGCTCGCACTCTACTGGTACGCTCCACGTTCGGGTGTTGCCGACCCTGTCTTTGGCCGTCCTCTGAGCTTTTATCTCTTCACCCTTCCCGCCTGGGAGCTGATCTCCGGCTGGCTGCTGATGCTGGCCATCGTTGGCCTCATCGCCTCAGTTGTCTTTGCCGTGGTCTCCGAAGGCAATCGCGCCATTGAATCGCCGCGCAGTTTCCATCCGCAGCTCCGATGGACCGGCATTTCCTTAGCCTTCGGATTCCTGCTGCTGGTCATCGCCTGGCGTGAGTACCTGGCCCGCTTCGAACAGCTTTTCGACGACCACACGATTTTTAGCGGCGTCACCTATACCGGCGCACACGTAACCCTCACCGGCCAACTTGTCATCTGCGTGGCCCTCGTGGCCGGCGCGGGCATCGCCTTCTTCAATGCGTTTCGCCGCGCCCGCCTCTCTCTTCTCGTGGCTTCCGTGTTGCCGGCAATCGCGTGCTCACTGGTCGTCCAGCTGTTTGCCTGGTACATCGGCAATTTCGTCGTGAAGCCGAACGAGTTGGTGCGCGAGCGTCCTTACATCGCCCAGAACATCGCCTTCACCAATGCGGCATTTGGATTGGACCGCGTCTCCCGGCATGCATTCCCCGCCGAAACCACCGTCGCGGCCCTCGACGCGCAGAATAACCAGGCCACGCTCCAGAACATTCGCCTATGGGATTGGCGCGCGCTCCAGGACACCCTGCGCCAGATCCAGGAAATCCGCACGTATTACGATTTCCCAGACATCGACATCGATCGCTACCAGCTCAACGGGACCATGCGCGAGGTGATGCTCGCCACCCGCGAACTGAACGTCGACAAGCTCCCGGAGAGCAGCCGCAACTGGATCAACGAAAAGCTGATTTACACTCACGGCTACGGCATCACCATGAATCCCGTCAATGGATTCACGCCGGAAGGCCTCCCCAACCTGATCCTCAGCAACATGCCGGTGCAGAGCACCGTGCCTAACCTCCGCGTTACCCGTCCGGAAATTTATTTCGGCGAGCTGACCAACACCGACGTGTACGTTAAGACCCGGCAGAAGGAGTTCAATTACCCCCAGGGGCAGGAGAATAGCCTGACCGAGTACGAGGGGACCGGCGGCGTCGTGCTGGGAGGATTTTTCCGCCGTCTGCTCATCGCCCTTGATCGCGGCGACGTTGCCAAGCTGCCCTTCAGCGACGACGTCACCCAGCAGAGCCGGCTCCTGATGCGACGCACCGTGCGCAGCCGCGTCACTGCCCTCGCTCCCTTCCTCACTTTTGATCCCGACCCGTACATGGTGGTCGACGACAACGGCCGCCTCTACTGGATGATCGACGCCTTCGTCACCTCCGACACTTACCCCTACGCCACGCATTACCGCCTCGGCGACGATGCCATCAACTACATGCGCAACAGCGTCAAGGCAGTCGTTGACGCCTATGACGGCACCACCACGTTCTACGTCTTCGATTCCGAAGATCCCATCATCGCCGCCTACCGCCGCATCTTCCCGACGCTCTTCAAGGACGCATCGGCC
>JBOGLI010000780.1:0-5008 GCA_050746165.1 Terriglobales bacterium
CATCCGTCCGAGTCCGCCGTCCTTCCGTGCTCATTCCGACAGCGAACGGCACAATATATTCAGGAACTTACACTGAGCGCAACAAAATTCGTGCAGTACATGTCCTCCGCTGGTAACCGCATCGTTATTTTCGCAAATCGGTTTCGCGCGCGCCTCCGCTGATTGGTCTGAAGAGTTTGCGTGCGACGTGCCTGTCCAGTAGTTCACCTCGACTGCCGTGGCATGGATCCGACATGTCTCTGCCGGTGGGAGCTGAGCACGCTGTGGCCGCGCTGAAAGTATGTAAGTAAGTACTTACAACAAGCACAAATTACCGGTTCCGGCACTTGGGATGGTTTATAAGTCTTTACCCATCAAGCAATTACGTTTGGAACGCCCGCTGCTTTGTGAGTTGGTGTACTTGGCCGATGCGCCTTCCAGAGGCATCGCCGAAGAGGTGATCGAAATGAAATCCACGGTGATCAAGACCGCAGTTCTTTCTTCGCTGTTGACCGCGCTGGTTGTCACGGCCGTCGGTCTCTGGGCCGGCCCCAAGTTGGCGAACGCGCAGTCGCCCACGGATGGATTGATGCAGCCGGCGCTGTACACCGGCCAAAACACGCCTCAGGGTTACACGGATCAGACCGTGCAACCGCAGCTCTCGATCCGCCGGCCAGCCGCGCAACGCCCAACGGCGGCGCGCACCTATGACACGCCTTCCACGTACGATACGGCGCGCGACACTTACGGCGAGCCGGTGGTTCACCATCGCTCGACGGAGAAGAGCGCCCTGATTGTCGCCGGGTCTGCCGGAACCGGTGCGGCCATCGGCGCGATCGCCGGCGGCGGCAAGGGTGCGGGGATTGGTGCGTTGGCAGGCGGAGCGGCCGGCTTCATCTACGACCGCATGACGGCCAACAAGTAAAGACGGTTTTCGGTGATCGGCTGGTGACTCCCTATCTCGGTTGCACTTGCCGATCACCGACCACCGCTCACCGAACACCTGTTTTCAGCTTTTCGAGCGCCCACCTCGCATGGGCCGCCACGTTCTCGTCCTCGTCTTCAGCGAGTCGTTCCAGGTGCGGCACGAACCGTTCGTTTCCACTGTTGCCCATCGCGATCGCCACATTCCGCCGGATTCCCGAGAACTTCGTCCGCTTGATCGGCGATCCGCGGAAACGCTCGCGAAACTCCTCGACCGTCATTTCCGCCAGCCAAAGCAGCGCCGGATTCACCAGCCGCTCTCGCGGCTGAAACTCGGGCAGGGAAGTGCTCGGCGCGCGCCGATTCCATGGGCAGACGTCCTGGCAGATGTCACAGCCGAACACGTGCCGCCCGATTCCTTCCCGCAGCTCTTCCGGAATTTCTCCGCGCTTCTCGATCGTCAGATAGGAAATGCACTTGGTCGCATCCAGCACGTACGGCGCGGCAAACGCGCTCGTCGGACACGCATCCAGACAAGCCGTGCACGTGCCGCAGCGGTCAGGCGCAGGAAGATCGGGCTCCAGCTCCAGCGACGTGAGCATCACGCCGAGGAAGAGCCACGATCCAATTTCCTGGTTGAGGATACAAGTGTTCTTGCCCTGCCAGCCCACGCCGGCGTATTTCGCGTACATCCGCTCCACGACCGGGCCGGTATCGACGTAACAACACGTGCGACACTCGACTTCCCGTTTCAGTGCCGCTTCCACCTGCCGCAGGCGCCGTAGTACGGAATCGTGATAATCCTCGCGCGACCACGCGTACCGCGAAATCCACCCTTCTGACGACCGGTGACCGGCGACTGACGACTGTGGGTGGCCCACCCTTTCGCCCGCTTTTGGCGAATGGTGGGATTCAATCGATCGCGGCTCATCCACGTTGTAGTTGATCGCGCAGACCACTACCGATCTCGCCCAAGGCGCCGCCTGTCGCAGCGACGAGCGCTTCAACTCTCCCGCTTCCGTGCGCGCTTCCAGATACCGCATCTCGCCCGCGTAGCCCTTCGCGATCCACTCCTCGAAATGCGCACTGTCGGGGAACTCACGCACCGGTGCGATGCCAGCCAGGTCGAACCCAGCTTCGACGGCGAATCGTTTGATTAGTTCCGAGGTGGAAGAAACTGCGGGCACAGCGCTAATGATATCGGGTCATCGGGACATCCGGCCATCGGGTCAACAAGTCGCATCAGCAGCCCATGTTCTTCATCCGCGTTGATCCGCGGCTCTGGTTTCTATTGACCCGATGACCCGTTCGCCAGATGACCCGATCAGTGTTGTTGTGTTTGCTTCCAATTCGCCAACAGCGTATCCAGCCTCTGTTTCAAGTCCCGGTACGCCGCCTGCGCCTGGTCGGTAGGCGCGGCATCGGCGGAATCGACGACGTTAAGCAGGTTGCCGAAGGACGAGAGCAGTGACGTGAAGCTATCGCGGCCGCGCGCCGCGCCAGGACCGCCCGCGAACTGCGTGTTCTTCGCCGCGCGTGCCTGTTGCAGTCCATTCCATGCCCGCTGCATGGCGTCCATGATCTGCATCTCGAGATAGTGCTGCTGGCCGAGATCGGCTGGCGTAGCCTTCACCCGCGGATCGGGCGCGAGAGTTAGTGTCTGCGTGTAGGTCTGCCCGCCTGCGATCAGTCGTACTTCATATTTCCCCGGCAATGCGATCGGGCCGCGCGGCAGTCCATCCAGCGGCACGCCGTAGGCGGCATTCAAGTCGTAGGACAGCTCCAGCGACGGCGGTGCGGCATATCGCAGGTTCCAAAGCCAGCGATGATGACCTGCGTTTCCGCTCAACACCGGCTCCTTGGCGAACCAGTAGTCGGGGAACGTCGTCGGCGGATGCGCCGGCTGCTGGTCGCGCGAACTGTATCGCCGAACCATGTTTCCCGCCGAATCGCGAATCTCGATCGCCACCTCCGGCGCCGCTTGCGCGAGATAGAAGTCGAGGATCGCGCCCGACGGCGGATTCTCTCCCATCGGCGTTTCCGGCGGCAGGGGAGTGTCGTGCTGCTCGTCGCTGCGTAAGCGGTATGCGGTCTCCGGCCGGAACAACGTCACCGGAGCCGAGGCAGTCTGCGCCGCAATCTCGCGCAGCGGTTCCACATCATCAAGAATCCAGAACGACCGCCCGTGCGTGGCGATCACCAGATCGTTGTCGTGCACCACCAGGTCGTGCACCGGCGTGGTGGGAAGATTCAGGCTCAGCGGCAGCCAGCGGTCGCCGTCATGGAACGAAACGTACACTCCTTCTTCCGTGGCCGCATAGAGCAGTCCCTTACGCTTGGGATCCTCGCGGACCGCGTGCGCGTAAGCGGGTACGGCGCCGGCGTAGAGATCGACGCGTCCGTTCGCGGTGCCGCCAGGAAGGCCGGCATCGATCTCCTGCCACGTGGCGCCGAAGTCGTGCGTGCGCCAAATATGCGGCGTGAAGTCGTCAACTCGATGGCGGTCCACCGCCGCGTAAGCCGTGCCGGGATCGTGGGGCGACGCCTCGATCATGCTGATCTTCGACCAGTCGCCCAGTCCTTTCGGCGTTACGTCGCGCCAACTCTTACCGCCATCGCGAGTGACGTGAATGCGTCCTGTGTCGGTACCGGCCCAGATCACGCCCTCCTCGACCGGCGACGGCGCAATCGTGTACACCACGCCATAGCAGCGCTCGACCGTGTTCTCATTTGTCAGAGCGCCCGCCGTAGGACGGCCGCCCCCGGCCGTCGTTTCTTGCGTGCCAGCCGAGGGCGGCTGGCCTACATTCGTCGAGCATCCCGTAAGGTCCGGCGAAATTTTGTGCCACGAGTGGCCCTCGTCATCGCTGCGCAAGACGAACTGCGCGCCCATCAGGATCGCGTGCGGCTTCTGCGGTAGAAAGACCACCGGCGATGTCCACGTAAAGCGCAACGGCAGTTGATTAATGTCGGTCCCGAATACCGCTACCGCCGTCGGCGAGATGTCCTGCGACTCTCCCGTGCGCGTATCGAATCGCATCAGCCGCCCATAGGTATCGCCGCCGATCACGATATTCGGATCGCTGGGATCCGGCACGATATACCCGCTCTCGCCCGCGCCCACGGAATACCATTCGCGATACGTGATCGACCCGTAATCGCTGCGACTCGCCGTCGCTACTGTCCCGCTGTCCTGCTGCGCGCCGTAAACGTAATAATTCGGGAACTGGTTGTCGGTGGTGACGTGGTACATCTGCGCCGTCGGCTGGTTGAACCATGACGACCACGTGTTGCCGCCGTCCACGCTGATAACCGTTCCCTGGTCGCTCGCCACAGCCATGCGCCGTCCGTCATTCCGATCCACCCACAGGAAGTGGTAATCGTCGCCGCCGGGCGCGCCCTTCAATGCCGAGAACGTTTTTCCGCCATCGCTCGATTTGTAGAGCGACACTGCGGGAAGGTAAACCACGTCAGGATTCGATGGGTCGGTCGTGACCTCGCCGAAATACCACTGCCGGCTGAACAGCCTCAAGTCTTTGCTGACCTGCCGCCAGGTCGCGCCACGATCGTCGGAGCGATACAGTCCACCGCCTTCGCCTTTCAGCACGTCGACGATCAGGTAAACAGTGTTCTTAACCGTCGCAATTCCGGCGCGTCCCCAATCATTGGTCGGCAGTCCGTTGCCGGTGATCTGTTTCCACGTCGCGCCTCCGTCCATGGACTTGTACAGTCCGCTGCCCGGCCCCTGCACTGGCGCGTACGTGCTCCATGGCGGACGGTGCGCATTCCACAGCGTTGCGTACACGATGTGCGAATCCTGGGGATCGAACGCGAGATCGATAGCGCCGGTGTTTTCGTCCTTGTACAGCACCTTGCTCCAGGTGCGTCCACCGTCGGTAGAGCGGAAGACGCCGCGCATCTGGTTCGGCCCATACGCATGGCCGAGCGCGGCGACGAAGACGACATCGGGATTGTGTGGATCTACCAGCACTCGCCCGATGTGCCGCGTGTCATCCAGTCCGATGTGCTCCCAAGTCTTGCCCGCGTCGCTGGACTTGTACATTCCGTTGCCGAACGAAATATCCGATCGGATCGACGCCTCGCC
>JBOGLI010000781.1:0-4281 GCA_050746165.1 Terriglobales bacterium
TTCCATCGCCGAACTGTTGGACAGCGACGCCCGGCACATCCTCGATGACGACCTCGCACGTCTGAAGTCGCTCGTCGAACGGGGAACGGCGAGAATCCACGATCACAAGATGTCGATCGACGATGTAGAGGAGTGAAAAGAGGCAAAGACTTAATTCGTACTCCGTAATTCGCAATCCGGGAGCATTGTGGTTCCGCAGCAATTCTAGTTCTGGATTCCCCTCAGCGGCTGATGCCGCGGCCTTCTGACAACGCGCCTTGAAAAAAGGTTTTCGCGAATCACGAATTACGGATTACGAATTACGTGTTTCTTGTTACGCTCGACATCCGGAGGCAGGCGAGCGTAGATGAGCATTCGGACACTGGGTAGCCGCGAGGTGTACCGCAATCGGTGGCTGCGGGTAAGGGAAGACCAGATTCTGCGCAATGACGGCTCCGAGGGTATTTACGGGGTCGTGGACAAGGACGATTGCGCCATCGTTATACCGCTTGACGGAGACGCGGTTTACCTGGTCGAGCAGTTCCGCTACACCATTCAACAACGCTGCCTGGAATTCCCGCAGGGTGGGTGGGAAACGGTGGACGTCAATCCCGAAGAACTGGCGCGCGGCGAACTAAAAGAAGAGACAGGCTTGGTCGCGCAGGAAATGCGTTTCCTGGGCACGACCTATGTTGCGTACGGCTATGCCAACCAGAAGATGCACATCTTCGTGGCGACAGGATTGAGCCACCGCGAGAAGGACCCCGATCCCGAGGAGCATGACCTGCAATTGCACCGAGTGCCAGTCGCCGAGTTCGAGGCCATGCTGCGCGACGGCCGCATCCCCGACGTGTGCACGCTGGCGGCGTGGGGAATGTACAGGCTGAAATAAGCGGGACGTTGGGTGGCGGAACGCGGGCGGGATTAGATTCTAGTCAGTCGCGGATTTGGGGTAAGTTCGAGATTCGTGCACGTCCGGGTTCAATGACAACGAATGCACGATGCAGGCGGTCCCCGAGTTCGGCGACCGCGTGAGCGATGGTGGATCCTAGGTGAGTTCGAGCGCTGGATGGGAAGCGGATGAGCATGATTCCGGCCGTCTCCTGCCCTCCCGCATACGCCAACAAACCGAAATCCTTGTCCTCAGTAAGTAAGATTCGGCGGTCTTCACGGGCGATTTTGGAGAACGGCTTCGTCGGTTGCGCCGAGACTGAGTTCCGCTACGGCTGCGACATCGTGGCCCGCATCGCGTAGTGCTCGGACCACCGCGAAATCGCAGCTCTCGTCGGCGAGAAAACGTACTGTCAATGCCGATCCTTGCCGAGAAACACCACTTCCTCGTGGGCGAGCGCATCGGCCGCGTAGCGAATAGCGGCTTGAATATCCTCACGAGAAAGTCGCGGGTAGGCATCGATTAGATCGGCCTCGGCGGCTCCCTCGCTGAGCTTGCGCAGGATCAGTTCGACGGGAATTCGAGTTCCGCGGATCACCGGCTTGCCAAGCATTACCTGGGGATTGATTTCGATTCGATCTGTGATCGTCATAGTCGCTTCCGAAATGGTAGGCCCGGCAGGGATCGAACCTGCAACCCCGGGATTAGAAATCCCGTGCTCTATCCAATTGAGCTACGGGCCCACAGCACTATTGTAAAGCTGATTCGTTGTTGCCATGGAGGGGAGTGCGTTGTTGGTTATTGGTTCTTAGTTGTTGGTAACCTTCCGCTCTGAGACCAACAACCAATAACCAAGAACCAACAACTTCAGTTCGCCTTCGCTCCTTTGGCTGCCGCACCGAAGCCGAACAGGCTGGCCATGCGGTCGAAGATGTCCTGCTGCGCGGGTTGCAGCATCCGCGCCCGGGCTTCGGCGCTCAGGTTGTCGCGTACCGCTTCCAGTTCCACCGAGCGGCGTGCGATGACGTGGGAGATATGCTCGGCAATTTCCGGCCGTCCACTCAGAATATCCTGGAACGATGCCTTATCGAGCCGGTAGCATTCCGTCGGCTCCAGCGCCAGAACCGTGGCATTGCGCAAGCTGCCCGTCATCATGCCGATTTCGCCAAAGAAGTCGCCGGCGGCCAGCTTGGCTACGGTCTTGCGCAAACCGCCGTCGGCTGTGATCAGCACCTCGCCCGAACCCTTGGTGATGACGTACAGCCAGTGCGCCTCCGCACCCTGGCGGGTCATCGCCTCGCCGGTCGTGAACGGCGCCACGCTGAGCCGCAGTGCCAGCTTGTGCAGTTCGTCCACGGTCATCGTGTGGAACAGTTCCACGCGCGACAGTGTCTCGACCCGGTGCGCAATCTCCCGTTCTTCATGGTGCTCGCGATGCTGGTGATCTTCGGTGATGAAGAGTTGCTGCGCCGGGATGGAGAGCGGAATGCCCGCGCGCTTGAGGGCGTAATAGATTCGCACGCGCACTTCGGAGTTCGTCGGGTCGTCGCGCTGCAGGTCGGTCAGCCAGTAGCGCACCGCGTACTCGATGTAGCTTTCCTTGTAGAGCCAGGTGATGCAGTTCGGCGGCGGGTCCTGCGCCACATTGGGGATTGCCTCGAGCCGCAGCGCATTTTCGACCAGGGCAATCACCTCGGCGGGCGGAACGCGGAAATCCACGTTGAAGTACACCCACATGCGATGCTGGATCGGCTGCCCGGTGCGGCGGCCGAGGATCATCACCTCGCCCTTCATCAGCATCGAGTTGGGGATCACCACCGTGTCCCAGTTTCGCGTCTCGATCGAAGTATGGCGCCAGCGGATTTCCTTGACCTTGCCTTGCAATTGCCCGACCTGCACCCAGTCGCCCTCGTTGATCGTCTTCTCCATCTGCAGGGCGAGGCCGCCCATGATGTTGCCGAGGGTGTCCTGGAGCGAGAAGCCGATCACCGCGGTGAGCACCGCCGAAGTGGTCACGATGTTCGACAGGCTCATCCCGCCCTGCCGCATCAGCCACATGGCGACGCCGATATACCCCAAAAGCGAAACCAGGTCGCGGAGAATCTTGGGTGAACGGATGCGGATCGATTCCAGCGCGACGTTGAATAGCAGCAGCGCCAGTTCGTTGACAATGGCGACGCCGCCGACCATCAGCCCCGCCGCGCGCAGCGCCACCGCGAGTTCCTCCAGCGAGGTCCAGCGCGCGACGTGCGACAGCATCAGCAGGATGATGGCGAAGCTGAACAGCCCCGCCGCCGAGCGCACGGACGAGCGCTCCACCGAGCGGGCGCGCAAAAGCACCAGGGCGAGCGCGAAAAATGCGATCGCTACCAGCAGGGCATGATCGGCATCGGCCGCCGCCTGCATGCGGTCCCAGAATGCATCGGCGGGCACGATCATTGCCGCCAACATCGGAAAAATCGCTGTCATCGATGGTTCCCGGGAAAGTGCTTGCGCATTGTAGAACGACTTTCCCGTTTCAGCTTCAGTTTCAGAAGAAAAATCGGGCCATCGGGTCATCGGGACATCGGGTCAATACGAACCCGTTTGCGCCGCTACTGTAGTCCGTCTGCTCCGATCGCCAAATTATTGTTGACCCGATGACCGGATGGCCCGATCACCCGATGCTTGTGCCGACCACTGCAGGATGGCGTTGGCAATCAGGTTGAGCGCGATCATCCATCGCTTGCGGGCATCTTCCTCGTCATCGCCGTAGGCGGCAAGCTCGAAGGTGAGGTAGTAGCCCTCGTTGACGGCATCGCCGTCCTCGAAGTGAGCGCGGCGGACGATGAACTCGGCGGCTGCGGAAATCTGCGGCGCGCGCTTCAACAGGGCCGTCACACGGCGGGCGAACTCCTCATGCAGCGCACGGTCTCCGCGGCACGCCGGGTCGGCGAAGAACAGGTCCACGTAGGAGCAAAACTTCAGGCTCGCCCCGTAGATCTCTTCCGCCTCGCTGATTTCAGAAGAAGTCCAGGCATCGCACTTGGCCGATTGCAGGCGCGAATTCTTCGAGTTCACCGCAGCCAGGAACTCGCCGAGCTCCTTGAACCGGGCGGCCTCGTCGACATAGAGCAGCAGGTCGGGCCGCAGGCGCAGGTCGTAGTAGCGCAGCGAGGCATCTGGGGAGGCCCACGGCACTGCCAGCGTGGGATCGTCGTCGCCCAGCTCAACCGACCAATCGGCGTCCATAGGCGGAAATTGTAATGGATCGGGTGATCGGGCCATCCGGTCATCGGGTCAACGACCAGAGATCGGTCGCCGACTTGATGACCCGATCGCCCGTTGACCCGATCACCCGATGATGTATTTGGTGGGACCGGCAGGATTTGAACCTGCGACCAAGCGATTATGAGTCGCCTGCTCTAACC
>JBOGLI010000782.1:0-7535 GCA_050746165.1 Terriglobales bacterium
GCGTAGTGCAACTGCCATAAGCCCTGCAGTCCCGGCGAGTCGTGGACCGTCTGCCATGCCGCGGGTTTTGCTCCCTTGTGCGCCCCGTTGTCGATGATGGCCACCCGTGAATGCAGCGCATCGACGAGCGCAGGTGAGTTTGAGAGGTCGAGGCCGTGATGCGAAACCAGGAATAGGTCCACCGTTCCCACGCGGTTCACCGGGCACATCAACGCGATTTCTTTCTTCTTCGTCAGGTCGCCCAGGTCGATGAACCGGAATTTTCCGTACGTCAGCAGCGTGCCCACCGAGCGCGCATTTTCAGTTGGATCGTCCGCCGCTTCCGGTTCCGACTTGCAATAAGGATTGGCTTCACCCGCACCCGGCAGGCTCGTCGTGATGACTTCGCCCGCGGCACTCAATACATCCAGGTGTACGCCCTTCAGCGGAAGCGTGTCGCCCGGCTTGAGCACCATGTGTTTGGAGTGCGCGATCGTCTCCTGGTACGCCTTGTAATCGGACCGCACCACCGGCGTGTCTTCCTGGTTCGGACCATGGTCGATGTACTCGCCGACCGGAATCTTCGCCGCCAGTTGCGGGACGCCACCGACGTGGTCGCGGTGGTAGTGCGTGATCAGCACGTAATCGATGCGCTTTAGTCCCGCCTGCTTCGCCGCGGCGACGATGCGGTCGGCGTCGCGCCCCTCGTAACCGGGCCAGCCTGTGTCGATGAGCAACGACTCACCTTGCGGTGTGACGATCAGCGTCGATTGTCCGCCCTCCACGTCGATGAAGTAGATGTCGAGCGTGCGCGCGTTCTTGGCGGCCATCGAAGAGACGAGCACCAACACCGCAACCGCAGACAAAACCTTTCGCATCATGTTCATCGCTTGTATCAACGGAGTCACCCCATTGCCTGCGAAACTAACCTCGATGCTGGCGGTCTTGCAAGATTACAGCAAGTACGGTGGCCTGCCGCGGCTGTCCCGTACAAAATCGGGGAAACCGGCCTAAACCGATTTCCCCAGCGGATCCTCCCCCGAGGACCCAAACCGTCATTCGACGGTCAAATTCACGTTGGTAGAGTGCGCGAGTCCGCCCGACGTTGCCGTGACCGTGATCGCGCTCGTCACGCTCGGGTGCGACGTGTTCGGGCTGGCGGTAACGCCAGTGTTATTTCCGCCGCAATGCGTCAACGCGATAACGGACAAGAGCAACAGCGCCGTCGCCAGGTACCATCGCTTCCTGCCGCCCAATGGACCCGCGAAGGCCAACCCGAAGGGCGCCAAGATCATGGCCAGCCACATCCAAGTGCCGCTGCGGCCTCCGACCGCGCCGGCGGTAGTCAATCGCGAGGTCGTTATCGTCAGCGTCGATGTCGCTCCATTGCTCGCCGGCGTAACCGTCGGAGGCGAGAACGTGCAAGCCATTCCGGCAGGAATATTCGAGCATCTGAGCGCAACCGGAGCATTGAAGCCGCCGAACTTTGGAGAAATCGCAATCGAATAGCTTGCCGACCCACCGTTCTGGACCGAAGCGGCCGGATTTGAACTCGCCACCAGGAAGTCTGAGACGGTCACATTCAGCACCGCCGGCGGCGAATCTACTTCTCCGTCATTGACGACCAAGGTGACGCGCGAAGTTCCCAATGGAAGCGTGACTCTCGGTCTCACGCCGCCGACCGTTCCTCCTGCTTCCTGGAATGGTCCTGTCCACCGGTCCGTCAGCACATCACCATCTGCATCCGACGAACCGGAACCGTCAAGCTCGACGCTCGAACCGCTAGCCGTCGATCCCGGCACGGTCAAATCAATCCCTACGTTCGCTACCGGTGCGGCATTGACCGGTTCGAAGATCGCGAAAGAAGAGAGCGACGGACTTATCGCCGAGACCACTCCGGATGTGACATCCAGTGCAGCGGTGCGGTCGACCCAAGTTCCCCCTTCGTTATGGAAGATGCGCACGCGCGCCGGTTTGTGAAACGCGGCGGGACTGAACCGCAGGACGACCGAGATCGAACCGGCGTACGTTGCCGTCGACCGGATGTCGAAGATCAACGGCATAGCGCCCACGCGATAACCGGCGGGTGGCTGGCCCTGGAAGCCGGACGTGGTCAGTGCTGTCGTCCCCGGCTGCGACACCGACGCAAAAGTGGCGGTCGCCGCCGAGTTTGATTCCGCGTCCGCGATCGCTACCGCGACATTGTTGCCCGCCTGCGTATTCCAATCGACATCATTCGATATGTTGGCTGAGTTGTTCGTCGGTAACGGGTCGTTATCGGTCGTGCTCGCGTTTAAGGCATGCGAGGTCCAGCCTGCGCTGGGAGCTGTCACCATGATTCGCGCCGTGACCGTTTGCCCGACTTGAACCGTTCCAATGCTGCACCGCACCTGTTGGGCCGATCCCGTGCACGCTCCCTGATCTACGGTTGCGGACACGAATACGTCACCCGACATGAGATCGGTCAGCACTACGTTTCGCGCGACATAGGGTCCGGAATTGGTGACCGTGACAACATGGGTGTGGGTATTTCCCGTGCCGGCAACGGCCGTACCCAGGCCCACGCTGACGTCCGCAACCGAGAGAATGGCGTTTGTCTCCGTGGTCGTGTTGTTGGCTGCAGTGGGATCGAACTCCGATGCGGAAACGCTTGCCGAAAATTCGGCGGTGCCGAAGGCAGTGATCCGGCAGACGAATTCGACCGTCGCTGATGAATTGGCGCCCAGCGAGCTCAGGGTACATGCACCACTCGCGTCGCATTCCCAACCGGTGGTCACCGGTGTAGCCGATAGCAGCACTGCTGTCGACGGAATTGCGGCGGCCAATCGAATACTGGACGCCGCCGAAGGCCCGTTGTTGGTGACCGTGTATCGATAAGCGTACGTTCCGCCGACCAGCAACGCTTCGTCGGTATCTGATTCCGAAATCGCGAGGTCAGCGATGGGCGCCACCACCATTGTTGCCGAGGCCGTTTTCGTTCGGTCGGCGTTGCTGGTCGCGGTGACGGTAATCTCTGCCGGAGATGGCGGCACCGCGGGAGCCGTGTAGAGGCCGCCGGCGGTTATCGTGCCGCAAGTCGCTCCTGTACAACCTTGCCCTATGAGCGACCAGGTCACTGACTTATCGGCCGCATTCGTCACCGTGGCAGTGAATTGGACGGAGCCGCCGGCATTGACAGTCGGCGATAGTGGCGAGACCGTGACGGCGACGGGCGGCGCGGCCTGGCACATGCCCGCCAACCCGGCGTTGTAGGTTCCCTGCACTTCGTCGGCCGTGAGCACACGGTTGAATAATGCGACTTCGTCGATCTGGCCGTTGAAGTCGTACCATCCGTCGTTCGCCGCGCCCCAGAAGACCGTGTACCCGGTCCCGATCTGTGTGTTCGGCATCGGCTGAACGTTCGCCGCTTCCGAACCGCCAATGAATAGTCCATCGAGATACGCCGTCAGCATCGGTCCATTGACCGAAACTGCTGCGTGATGCCATTGGCCGTCATTCACCGCCTGGCTACTCGCCAAGCTGGCGCCCCAGAGACCCTCATACAAAGTTCCATCCGTTCCCACGTACATCAGTGGCGCCCAGTTAGAGACGGGAGATGAGCCATACGAGCCATTTTGCATGCCCACGATCACGCCGCCCGAATCCGTCTTGAACCATGCCTCAACCGTCCAGACCGGGTTGCTCACGATCACCGAATCGGGAAGTTGAATGTATTGCTGCGCCCCGTTGAAGTTAAACGCCTGCGCCACGATTCCGGCTGCATACCCCGCGCCGTTCATCGTGGACCCGTGATTCAATCCTTGGACATCCATGGCCGTGCTGTTCCCGGTCCACCAACTCACCAGTCCCGATGGGAGCGGAGCGCAACTCGTGCGCGTCATCGCTCGCAAGTAGGGATATGTTGTACCGGCGCTGATGCCCCAGGTGTTCAGGAAATCCCAACCGCTGAAACTGGCGGGATCCATCATTTGATACGTGGCCAGTCCGGTGCCGCCGTAACTTGAGGACCAACCGGAAACATCCATGTCCCAGATCGAGTTCGTGACCGTGCCACCGCCGGTCCAGCCGGCAAATCCTCCGACCGTTTCTCCCCCACCAGACACCATCCCGGTGCTGTAAGAATTTGTTATGTCCCCGATGTACCCTCCGGCGAACCCGCCGATCGACCACCCCGGGTTATAGCCATTCACATTGCCGGTGCTGTAGGAGTCGGCGATGCTGCCATCGTTTCTTCCGACGAATCCTCCGGTGTCCCACCCGCCCGTGACGGCCGCGGTCGAGTAACTGCCGTTGATCGTCCCCAGGTTGTAGCCGACGAATCCTCCGGCTTGATTCGTGTTGCCGTCCGTAGCCCCCACGACAGTTCCCGTCGTAAACGAGTTCGCGATCGTCCCGTAATTCTTTCCGGCGAGGCCGCCAACCACGTACCTGCCGACGATGTTTTCGCCCGTCAGCGCTACGTTTTGCACCACGCCCTGCGAACCGATAAATCCAAACAAGCCGATGTAATCGAAGGCGGGCTGCGCAATGTAGAGGTTGCTGACGATATGGCCTAGCCCGTCGAGCGTGCCGTTGAATGGCATCTCCGGATTGCCTATGGGAGCGAAGCCATAAAAGCCGTTGCTCCCGTTGGCGTTCCACGTCGCCGTCGCCGAAGCATCGATGTCGCTGCCGAGAGCGTACGGGCCCGCACCCGCGGAGTTAAGCGCCTGTAATGCGCTGGCTGAATTGATGACTGTGTACGTCGTATCGCTCACGGCGAACGTGGGAGTGGCGCCCGGGAGCGTGATCTTCGCGCCGTTAGTCAGCTTGTATACGCCACTGGAATCGCCGGACGCGGGCATAAGAAACAGCCCTGCCGAATTCGCGGTTGCCGTGATGTCGCTGGTTATGACGATGTTCCTGCGTGCGGTTACAAACAGGACGGCATTGCCGTTCCAGGCAATTGGGCTACTCACGATCACGTCACCGCCAGCCCCCGGCGCGGCATTCGTCAGGATGTTGACGGAATTGCCGGCGTTCAGGCGCGCAACAATGTCGGATACCGAAACCGTTGCCACCGTGGCGGTTGGCGTGAAGACGTCCGGAGATCCGCCCGCCCAAATGCCGCCCTTCGTGGGCGCATTTGAAATCAGCACATCCGCTGCCGGCAGGGTGACGTATGCGACCCCATACCCAACCGCTGTCGAATCTACCGCCGAGATCGCCTGCACTGCCACCGTAATCGGTATAGCCGGCGCGGTATAGAAACCGGTCGTATCAATCGTGCCAACTCTGGAATTCCCGCCCACCACGTCATTGACGGCCCATATCACCGCGGTATTCGAGCTGTACATTACAGATGCCGTGAACTGCTCGGTCGCCAGCGGTTGCATGATGACGAATGGAGGAGAGACCAGGACGACAATCGGAAGAACGCCCGTAATCGCCGTGGAAGCGTTGTTGGTCAGGTCTGGGTCCGGCAGGTTGGCCGTCACGCTCGCGATCGTCTGCACCTGGGTGTTGGCAACGGT
This sequence comes from Terriglobales bacterium, assembly GCA_050746165.1. Classification (GTDB taxonomy): domain Bacteria; phylum Acidobacteriota; class Terriglobia; order Terriglobales; family Acidobacteriaceae; genus DAISJI01. Next base: position 5,493 of record JBOGLI010000782.1, read on the forward strand.
CGGTGTCACGGAAACGGATACGGCGGCGGTTGCTCCTTGCCCGAGTGTGCCAAACCCGCAGGTGACCGCAGTGGCTGACTGCTCACAACTGCCTTGGCTCGGACTGGGTGCTCCATTCATCGCCAGTCCAGCCGATGGGCTTACGGTCAGAACCACGCCGGACGTGTCGTTCGGTCCGTTGTTCGTCACCGTCACCAAAACGTCATACGGTTCGTTCTTCATCACGGTCAGCGAAGCCGATGAACTTACCGAAAGATCCGTCGTCACCGTAGCAATCTTCGCAATGAACGCATCTCCAGGACCGTTTAATTCTGACTGGATCGGATTCAGCAGCGGAAAATCTGCCGAATTCGTGTTGCCCGCCGCGTACAGGTTTCCTTGCGCATCAAGGGCTATCCCCGCCTTCCAATATTCGTCCGACGATCCGCCGAGGTAAGTGGAAAAATCCATTACGTTTCCACTGCCATCGAGTCCCACGATGAACGCATTGGTAGTCCCGGCGAGGGATGACTGGATCGGCTCGACCATTGGGAAGTCGCTCGAAGTCGTATAACCGGCAACGTACGCCTTCGGTGGGGTGGAGTTCTGGTCCAGGATGATCTGGTACGACCCTTCATCTCCGCTTCCGCCCAAGTATGTGGAATACAGGATCGAGCTTCCGGACGGGTCGACTTTGGTCACGAATGCGTCGGAAGGACCGAGTTCGACCGAATGAACCGGAGATACGACGGGAAAATCTTTCGACACAGTCGTTCCTGCGATGTACGCAGCTCCCGTGTCATCGACGGCGATACTGTTTGCCACGTCCCAGTCGCTTCCGCCCAGGCGCGTCGAATACAGCATCATTCCGGCGGGCGAAAACTTCGTGACAAATCCGTCCACCGTGCGGTGCGAGAAACCGAGCCCGCCCAGCAACGGGAAATCGTCATCGTCGGTCTCGCCTGCAACATACGCGTAGCCACTGCTGTCCACCGCAATGGCATTCCCGGAATTGTTGCTCCAATCGTGGTCTCCGCCAAGGTACGTCGAGAACACCAGGCCGGAATAATCGGAAGCGATCTTCGCCACAAATGCGTCCGTCGCATGGGTGCCGAAATAAACGTTAGACGAATTGGACGGGTCAACCGCGATCACCTTCACCTGGTTGGCGGCAATCGGCCGGCTGTTCGGATCCAGCATGCTCACCGTGGTCCAGGACGCGCCTCCGTTGACGCTCTTGAAATAGGATCCGCTGGTCGATCCGATGTAGATCGTTTGCGGGTTCTGCGGATCGACGGCCATTGCAAATGCGCACGTGGGTATGCTGAGGAAAGTCCAGTTCTGTCCGCCATTCGTGGTTTTGATCAGCTCATTGCAGGTTCCGCCGATGTAAAGCGTTTGCGGATTCGTCGGGTCCATGATGAAGCTGAGGTTCCAGTGCAAGCCCCAGTCCGGCGACGCCTGCGACCACGAGCCTCCCCCGTTGATGCTCTTGAAAACCATCAAGTGCGGCCTGTTTGTGACCGCGTACACGTTGTTCGGGTTCTGGAAATCCACGGCCACGGAATAGATGTCGGGATTCGTCAGCCCGGTATTTGCGGCGGTCCAAGTCACGCCGCCATCGCTGCTCTTGTAAACGCCTCCACTGGTTGCGGCGTACAGAGTTGCAGTGTGCACCGGGTCAATGGCAAAGGAACGAATACTGACATCCGGAGGCGTCCACACATCCACCCAAGTCGCGCCTCCGTCCGTGCTCTTCCTGATCTCCCATCGAGATAGGTACAGTGTCGAAGGTTTCAACGGATCGATGACGATCTTCTGCACGCCCGACGCAGTCCCGTTTCCCGGCATCCCGCTGTCGAGCGAACTCCAGGTGGCGCCGTGATCGATGCTCTTGTAGAAACCGCCGTCTCCTCCTGCGTAGACATTCGCCGGGTTCACCGGATCGATCGCGATCGTCTGAAAGTCAAGCGAATGGACGCCGTTGTTTCTGTACATCCACGTCGCGCCGGCATCGGCTGAGCTGAAAATGCCACTTAGCGGCGCGCTCTTGACTGCGTTGAC